>NZ_VMKV01000017.1:0-99008 GCF_013276335.1 Streptococcus sp. 2100
AGTAACCATACCTACGGCAAGGCGAAGCTGACGTGGTTTGAAGAGATTTTTGGAAAGTATTAACACCTACAGACAAGCCTGACGATAGCAAGAACTACCCTACTCGATAGGTATCGGCTTTTGCTTTCTGAAAAAAATTATTTTAAGCAATTTGACAAAGCTAGCAACAAAAAATTCTATAAATATTCCCACTATAAAACGCATAGTATCAAGCTTGTTCAACACCTGATACTATGCGTGTTTGTGATTTTTAAGATTTTGTGCCTAGAGTCGACTCCTTATTTTAGATATTTGAAAGGAATCTCACTCCCACAGAGCCAGTTATAAACCTGGTCATTGACAAAAACATTCATGGCTTCGTGGGCATACTCAGGCATGATGCGATAAGCCTTATCGCAGATCAAACGATTGTAAATCGCAAACTGGGTAATGGGATAGCAAACATCGTCGTCCAAGCCCGTAATCATCTTAACCTCACCTTGGATACGATGGGCAAGATTTTTGACATCGATATAGGCAAGGGTCGCCATGATTTCCTCCTCTGTTTCATGAAAAGGATCGTGGAACTTGAAATAACGGAAAAGTTCATCATAAGCCTCACTAGTATTGCCAATCTCAATCACCCGTCTGAAGTCTGACAAGAAGGGATAGATGGAAACTGTTTTCTGAATTCGAGGATTGAGCGCTGCTGCAACCAAAGCTAGAGCACCACCTTGAGAGGCACCATAGCTAGAAAGACGCTTCTCATCTACCTCAGGCAGATTAGCAATAATTTCAACCAACTGGTAAATGTCCAGATAAACATCCTTATAAAAGAGGTGATCCCGACCCTCCACAGCACCACGGATAATATGTCCCTTAACCGTATTTCCTAGAGGAGAACGCAAACCGTCTTGTGAATAGCCCGACTGGCCTCGAACATCCATGGAAACAACACCGTAACCAGCTACGGTGAAGCCCAGCATGTCGGCCCAATCCCAACCACGTCCCATATAACCATGGAAATGGAAGATTAGCGGAACCTTCTCCTCACTCTTTGGAAGAACGACGCGTGCATAGACCTTGCCTTCATTGCTTCCTTCAAAGGTTAGTTCATAGCACTTGACTTGAGGAATGTGGAAATCTCTTTCCTCCAAGTGGTAGGCTGGAAGCGTGGAAACTTTTTTCACTTCCTCATCCCAGAAAGCATCAAAATCTTCCGGAACCTCGTCCCTGCCTTTATAAGTCTTCATTTCTTCTAACAAAGCTGGATTTTTCATAGCATGCTCCTTTTATTTTGTAATCGCTACCACAACTGTAGCACATCTAAGAAAGCAATGCAAGAAAGAAGGATAAATAGAAAGTGAATTTAGCTTTTCCTCCTTCAAGCCTATTGACTGAAAGTAGTTTTAGAAACGAAAAAAGAGCATTTCGCTCTTCTTCCTTTATTCAATCTTAGTTTTTTGCTTCTTTCTTTTGGAAAGTAGTTTGGTAATTTACTTTAATCGTTACTGTCATATGAGAGTCCTCGTTTCTTTTTGATGACTCTAGTATAAGGGTCAAACCTGAAAGCTAGCTTAAGTTTTCCTTAGAGAAAGCTTAATCCAGATGTTCTTTCTTTTCCAAATGAAGGGCAATCATGCGCCACTCTGGATCCTCTTGCCAGCCTTCAATAGAACTAATGTAGCTAGCAACCTTTCTGGCTTCTTCTAAAATCGGAAAATCTTCGATAATATCAGCTACTTGAAACTCTGGGAGTCCTGACTGTCTGGTTCCAAAAATTTCACCTGAACCACGCATTTTCAAATCTTCTTCGGCCAGGACAAATCCATTGGTCGTTTCTGTCATGATGCGCATGCGGTCGTTCCCAGAATCAGTCTTGGGATTGGCAACGAGAACAGCATAGGACTGCTTGTCCCCCCGACCGACACGACCTCTAAGCTGGTGAAGCTGACTGAGACCGAAACGGTCGGCATCCATGATAATCATGACCGTAGCATTAGGAACGTTGACCCCAACCTCGATAACCGTCGTCGAAACCAGAATATCCGTCTTTCTCTCTTTGAAATCCTGCATGATCTGGTCTTTTTCGTCACTCTTCATCTTACCATGTAGAAGAGCCACTTCTGCCTTACCTGCAAAATGAGCCGTCAGCTCTTCTGATAAGGCAATGGCATTTTTCAAATCTAGAGCTTCTGATTCTTCAATCAAAGGAGAGATGACATAGGCTTGAGAACCTTTTTGGATTTCCCCCTCTAACCAAGTCAAAACCTGAGCTAGTTGCTCATGTTTGATCCAGCGCGTCACAATAGGCTTCCGACCTGCTGGCATCTGGTCGATAATGGAAACATCCATATCTCCAAAGGCTGTGATGGCAAGCGTCCGTGGAATGGGAGTCGCCGTCATCATGAGGACATCTGGATTGTCGCCTTTTTCCCGTAAAATACGCCTTTGCCCCACACCAAAACGGTGCTGTTCATCGATGATAATCAAGCCAAGGCGAGCATAATCCACTCCATCCTGAATCAGAGCGTGGGTTCCGATAATCAAATCAGCCTCACCCTTGGCAATGGTCTCCAAGACTTCTCTCTTTTCTGCAGCTTTTAAGGAACCTGTCAAGAGAGCCAGTTTTAGGTCTGGAAAGAGACTCTGTAGACTCTCAAAGTGTTGCTCTGCGAGAATTTCTGTTGGTACCATGAGGGCTGATTGGTAGCCAGCTGTCACTGCCGCAAACATAGCCAAGCCAGCGACCACCGTTTTTCCGCTCCCCACATCCCCTTGCAAGAGACGATTCATGTGGTGATCCGACTTCATGTCTGTCAAAATTTCCTGTAAACTCTTTTCTTGAGCTGGGGTCAAGGAAAAAGGTAGATTTTCTTTAACTACTGTCACTTTTTCCTGAGACCAATTCAGAACCAGACCACTTCCCTGAACTCTATTTTCAGACTTGAGCGTCTGCAATTGCATTTGAAAATAAAAGAGTTCCTCAAATTTGATACGGCGAAGAGCCTGCTTGTATTCTGCCAAATCCTTGGGGAAATGCATGGCACGAACAGCCTGACAACGGGACATGAGTTTGTATTTGTCCAGCAAAGACTGGGGAAGATTTTCCTCAATCAAGAGGTCCAGTCCCTGATCAAAGGCTGTCTTGATAACTTTGACCAGACTGGCCTGACTGATTCCCTGAGCCAGACGATAGACAGGCTGGAGGTCATCTTCTACCTGAGCCAGAACCTTCATCCCAGTCAGACTAGCCTTAGCGCGGTCCCATTTTCCAAAGACAGCAAGAGTTGCTCCCAACTCTATCTTATCAGCTAGATAAGGCTGGTTAAAGAAGTTCACCGCAAAAACGACTTCTCCCTGTTTGAGGCTAAAACGCAGGCGATTGCGCTTAAAACCATAATACTGGACACTGGCAGGAGTCACGACTTGACCAGAAAGAACTGCCTTTTCACCGTCTTCCAGATCTAGCACCTGCTTAGTCTTAAAATCTTCATAACGGAAAGGAAAGTAGAGCAAGAGATCTTGCAAATTTTCAATTCCTAGTTTGGCGTATTTTTCTGCTGACTTTGGTCCCACACCAGGTAAGACATGCAAGGGTTGATGTAGATTCATGCTCCACTCCTTTCTTTTCTAATCATATTCTCTCGGAATGCGGTCGCTGAGAAGACAAACCACCTCATAGTTAATAGTCCCACGGTAGGACGCTACCTGAGTTGCAGTGATTTCCTTATCCCCATTGGAGCCAATCAAGGTTACCTTGGTTCCGAGTGGGTAAGGCTTAGGCAATCGAATAGTGATTTGGTCCATCGAAACCCTGCCGACAATTGGGCAAGCTTGGCCATCTACCAAGACAGAGAAATTTTCCATGTCTCTTGTCCATCCATCTGCATAGCCGATTGGCACGGTCGCGATGACCTGCTCGCTATCTGCCTGATAGGTCGCCCCGTAGCCCATGCAAGCTCCAGCTGAAACTGTCTTGACATGAACCAGAGCAGACTCCAAGGTCAAGGCTGGAATCAAGTCATAGGGTAAATCCAAGACCTCTCCGCTAGGATTAAGACCATACATGGCATCTCCCATACGGATCGCATTAAAAATAGTCTCTGCATGCCAAAGGGTCGTTGCCGAATTACTGGCATGAACCAGCTCTGGAAGACCTTTCATACTTGATAGAATGGTTTTAAACCGTTCTAACTGGGCATTAAAATAGTCATCTGATTCCTCATCAGCAGTCGCAAAGTGGGTAAAGATTCCTTCAACACGAACACCGTGTTGTTGGAGCAAGTCTTGAGCCTGATCAGCCTCACTAGCCTCTCTAAAACCAATCCGTCCCATCCCTGAGTCAATCTTGAGGTGAACTGTCAATCCAGTTAGGTCCGCTTCCTTATCTAAGAGTGCTTGAATCCACTCCAGTCCAGCCACTGTCAAGGTGATGTCATATTCTTTAGCTAGAGCAACAACTTCTAGCTCAGAAACTCCTAAAATGAGGATTGGCTTGCTGAGTCCAGCTTGTCTGAGTTCAATAGCTTCATCAATATTGGAAACGCAGAAGCCATCGACATCATCTTGAATCGCATTGGCAACAGCTACTGCCCCATGCCCATAGGCATTGGCTTTGACCACTGCCCACTTGAGTGTCCCCTCAGGGATATGAGCCCCCATTTGCTGAATATTGTGTCGAATAGCTCCCAGATGAATCAGAGCCTTGGTTGGTCTATGCGGACTAGCTTGCATGATTTTCCTCCAAAATGACACTGGCTGTCACAAACTGATCGGTATGGCTGATAGATAGCCAAATTTTTCCTGAAAATGGTGACTGACTAAAATAAGGCGCCCCGCGTTCATTGTTTAAGACTTCTAAATCCTGAAAACCGAGCTTGCCAATTCCCGTTCCCATGGCCTTGGAAAAGGCTTCTTTAGCCGACCAGCGACCAGCCAAATATTCGATTTGCCTGCGCCCTTTAAGACTGTTAAACCGTTCCATTTCCTTGGCTGTCAGCACGCGCTTGGCAAAGCCTTCATGTCGTGCAGCCGCTCTTTCTATCGAAGCCAATTCTTCGATGTCAATTCCGTGTCCAACTATCATTCTCATCAAAAGGAGTTGAGATTCCCCAACTCCATCCTTTTCACTTATTCTGCCAAGGTAGCATAGATTTCTTCTACCAAAGCCTCTGTATTTTCCCAACCTAGGCAAGGATCTGTAATAGAGCAGCCAAAGACCTCTGGTTGGTTTTGACGACCATCTGCTAGGTAAGATTCAATCATAAATCCTCGAACTGTCTTTTTAATTTTCTCATTCCAATCACGATTTTGCAAGGTCTGGCGAACAATTCGAATCTGCTCCATATACTGCTTGCCTGAGTTATCATGGTTGGTATCAATGAGGATAAAGGGATTTTCAAGTCCCATGGTTTCATAGCGTTCAATGGCTTGGAGTAGGTTTTCATAGTAGTAATTCGGCATATAATTGCCATACTCGTTAACTGCTCCACGGAGGATGACATGGGACAAAGGATTACCTGAAGTCTCAACTTCCTGCCCATGATAAAGGAAGGTTTGCTTATTTTGAGCAGCATAGATGGCGTTAAACATAACACCCAAATTTCCTGAGGTTGGATTTTTCATCCCTACTGGTGCATCAATCCCAGAAGCCACAAAGCGGTGCTCTTGGTCTTCCACAGAACGAGCTCCAACAGCATGGTAGCTGACCAAGTCATCCACCAAAATTAGATTTGACGGATAAAGCATCTCATCTGCCGTCGTCAAACCAGTCTCTGTAATCACTCGGTAGTGCAACTGGCGCACAGCCTGCAAACCGTTAATCAGGCTTGGAGCCTTAGAAGTGTCTGGCTGGTGAACCAACCCTTTATAGCCGTCTCCGTTGGTACGAGGCTTAGCAGTATAAACGCGCATAACCATGAAAATCTTGTCCGCTACCTTCTTTTGCAAGGCTGACAAGCGGCGGGCATATTCCAAGACAGCTTCTTCATTATCAGAAGAGCAAGGACCAATTACCAAAAGGAGACGGTCATCTTCCCCTGAAATAATGTCTGCCAATTCCCTGTCACGGCTTTCCTTGAGTCTCAAGGCTTCCGCAGACAATTGGGTTTCAGCCTTAATGACTTCCATATCGATTTCTTGACCTTTTTCAATAAATGCCATCTTATTCTCCTAACGTTTTGTAAATTTCTCTGACAAGAGCTTCTGTGTTATCCCAACCCAAGCAAGGGTCTGTGATAGACTTACCAAATACTTCTGGCTCATTTTGTCGACCATCTTCCAGATAAGACTCAATCATAAAACCACGAACGAACTGCTTAATTTTTTCATTCCAAGCACGGTTAATCAAGGTCTGGCGGACAATTCGGATCTGTTCAATATACTGCTTACCAGAATTGTCATGATTGGTATCAATGATGATAAAAGGATTTTCCAAGCCCATTTTCTCATACTGGGCAATGGTCTCAATTAAATTGTCATAATAGTAGTTGGGAATATTGTTACCATACTCATTAAGAGCACCACGAAGAATAGCGTGTGAAAGCGGGTTCCCAGTTGTTTCTACTTCTTTTCCTAAGAAAAGGAAACTTTGTTTGTTTTGAGCAGCATAAATCCCATTAAACATGACATTGAGATTTCCAGAGGTTGGATTTTTAAAACCAGTAGAAAATCCTGCCCCACTTGCCACAAAGCGGTGTTGCTGGTCTTCAACTGAACGGGCACCAACTGCCATGTAAGAAATCAAATCATCTACAAGCGGAAGGTTTTCAGGATAAAGCATTTCATCAGCAGTTGTCATCCCTGTTTCTGTGATGACACGATAGTGAAGATGGCGAACGGCTTTGATTCCATTGATAAGACTAGGCGCTTCTGTCGCGTTAGGCTGGTGAATCAAGCCCTTATAGCCATCTCCGTTGGTACGGGGTTTGGCAGTATAAACACGCATAACCATAAAGATACGATCTGCCACTTCTTCTTGTAGGACTGCCAAACGCTTAGCGTATTCAAGGACAGCTTCTTCGTTGTCAGATGAGCACGGACCGATTACCAAGAGAATTCGCTGGTCTTCTCCACGCATGATGGCTTCTAGCTCTTGATCGCGCTGTGATTTTCTCTCCAAAGCTTGGCCTTCTAATTTTGATAAGGCACGAACTTCTTCGATATTTATTTTAGGACTTTTTGCTGTAAATACCATAAGTCATCTCCTTATAAAGCAAACGGATACCAAGTAAAAATTTACTTTTCACAAGATATCCGCCTCTAAACTATCTCATTTTATTGTCTTTTACCGTGACAATTTTTAAACTTCTTACCAGAACCACATGGGCAAAGTTGATTGCGTCCAATCTGGCTCAAATCCAAATCTTCTGGCATACTTGCTTGGTGAGCAGCGATATTGCGAGTCGCTGTTGTACTGATATGGCGTTCTGCCTGTGGTCTTTCTTGTTCATGAATTTGTGCTTTCATCATCAAGCGTGTCACATCAAACTCAATCGAACCAATCATATCATTAAACATACGGAAACCTTCTGCCTGATACTCAACAACAGGGTTGTTCTGAGCATAACCACGAAGTCCAACCGCGTTACGCAATTGATCAAGGGCATCGATATGATCTGTCCACTTGTTATCCACCACTCGTAGAATCAAAACTTTTTGGAATTCTTTAACTGCTTCTTCATCGCGTAGTTTTGAAACCTGACTATCATAAACCTTCAAGGCACGTTGAAAAAGCTCTTCCTTGATGGCCTTATCAGACAAGCCTGACAAATCTTCCATCGTAATAGAATCTTCTGGAAGCAAGTTGTACTTAGCAAAGTTCAAAATTGCTTCAAGTTTTTCATCTTGTTTGGCACGCGCATGACCATCGACGACACGTTCAATCGTGCGTTTGTGCATAGCCTGAATTTCAGGTGCCAAGTCACGGTCTGCAGTGATGACATCGTAACGTTGAGCATAGATAATCTCACGTTGTTCACGCATGACATCGTCGTATTGAAGGACTTGTTTACGGGTATCGTAGTTATTTCCTTCGACACGTTTCTGAGCTGCCTCAACCTGACGCGTCAACATACGAGACTCAATGGCCTCTTCAGACATATTCAAGCGTTCAAATATGCCTTTCAAGCGTTCAGAACCAAAACGTTTCATCAAATCATCTTCAAGAGAGAGGTAGAATTGTGACTCACCTGGATCTCCTTGACGACCTGAACGTCCACGAAGCTGGTTATCGATACGACGACTTTCATGACGTTCTGTACCAATCACACAAAGTCCTCCAAGTTCACGAACACCTTCACCAAGCTTGATGTCGGTACCACGACCCGCCATGTTGGTTGCGATGGTAACGGCACCACGTTGACCAGCATTCATGATGATTTGGGCTTCTCTATAGTGATTTTTGGCATTCAAGACTTCGTGAGGAACACCAGCTGCGACCAATTTCTTAGAAATATAGTCACTAGTTTCAACCGCTACTGTACCAACCAAGACAGGCTGACCCTTTTGGTAACGAGCCTTAACGTCTTCGACAACCGCTTTAAACTTAGATTCGATACTTGCATAAAGAAGGTCTGAGTGGTCAATCCGTTGAACAGGACGGTTTGTTGGGATTGGAATAACACGAATGTTGTAGATTTCACGGAATTCTTCTTCTTCAGTCTTACCTGTACCCGTCATACCAGACAATTTCTTGTACATACGGAAAAGGTTTTGATACGTGATTGAGGCAGATGTCTTGGTTTCATCCTGGATTGGCACACCTTCTTTGGCTTCAATAGCTTGGTGCAAGCCATCAGAATAACGACGACCTTCCATGGTACGACCTGTAAATTGGTCGACAATCAAGATTTCTTGCTCTTCGCTCACCACATAGTCAATATCGAGAAGCATGATGTAGTTGGCACGAAGGGCGTTATCGATAAAGTGAGTCAAAGCCACGTTTTCGATGTCATAGAGATTTTCAAGCTTGAAGTAGCTTTCAGCCTTGTCAATCCCTGAATCAGACAAACCAATAGTCTTAGACTGCACATCGATGATGTAGTCGTCTTTGTCCAACGATTTTACATAGTGGTCTGCCATATGGTAGAGCTGACTGGTTTCAACTGCATTAGCACCTGATACAATCAAAGGTGTACGGGCCTCGTCAATCAAGATAGAGTCAACCTCATCGACCAAGGCATAGTTAAGCGGACGTTGTACCATGTTTTCAGCACGAACGACCATGTTGTCACGAAGGTAGTCAAATCCGATTTCTGAGTTGGTTGAGTAAGTAATATCACACTCATAGGCTTCTTTTTTCTCCATTGGAGATTTGGCAGCCAAGTTAATCCCTACTGACAAACCAAGCCATGAGTACAATTCACCCATCTCAGTCGCGTCACGTTCTGATAGGTATTCGTTAACCGTAACTACGTGAACCCCTTTGCCTGAAAGGGCATTGAGGTATACCGGCATAGTCGCAGTCAAGGTTTTCCCTTCCCCTGTACGCATCTCTGGCACGTCACCATGGTGAAGAACGATTCCCCCCATGACCTGAACCTTATATGGGAAGAGACCTAGGACACGTTTGGCACCCTCACGGACAACCGCAAATGCTTCATAAAGCAATGAATCCAGCGATTCTCCATTTTGATAACGTTCTTTAAATTCAACTGTTTTTGCTTTTAGTTGGTCATCAGTCAAAGCAGCCATTTGGTCTTCGTATTTGAAAACCTTGTCAGCCATCTTTTCCAGACGACGGATTTCTCCTTTATCATTTTCGATAATTGTTTTTAAAATATTAGCCATGTTTTTCCTTACTTTAAATTCCGAATATTTTAGAATGTTCTTTTAATTTTAGCACAATTACTGATTATTTTCAAGGAAGAATCCCCATTTTGAAAAGGAAAAAGAGGCTAGTTTTCAAGCTAACCTCTCTGACTTTTATGATACTTTAATTGCCAAGAATCGGCAAAATAGCAAATAGGATAAATAAGTTAATCCAAAGAGAAAGACAGCAGATCAATCCAAAAACAAAGAGACTGACTTTCTTGGACAGCAAGGCCATCAAAATGGACAGAATGCCAAAAACTAGCAAGACTTTCTATATGCTGAAGAGGTCAATCTTCCCCCCAGAATCGGACTGCCCCAAGGAAGAAAGAAGAAAGCAATCCATATTAACAGAACTAAACCAATATAGACCTTGGAATAGCGTGTAATAAATGATTTTAGATGTACCATAAGCTACCTCCTAAGCTTGTATATCTTTTGAATACTGTATATGCCCATTTTCGACAACTAATACATCTGTACAAAGGTCTGAAATATCTTCCGATATGTGTGATGTCAGGATAACCAGACCATTTTCTTTTTTAAGGTAAGATAAAATGACCTGTTTGGTTAACCTCACACTCTTCTCATCCAAAGCATTCATAGGTTCATCGAGAAAGAGTATAGATGGTTCGGCAATAAAGGCTTGGATCAAAGCCATTTTTTGTTTCGTTCCTAAGGATAAATGACGGTACTCAACGTCTTCAAATTCCTGTAAATCATAGTATTGAATCCAATAGGCAATTCTTTTTTCCGTAACTTTAGATGAAAAATACCTTAACAGTTCCAAATTTTCTCTCAGGGATAAATGAGATAGAAACTCTACCTTTTCAATTAAAATCCCTGCATCCTGAATATAATGATTTTTTATCCCGTAGACTTCCCCATCTTGAAGAACTTTTCCTTTGTCAAGCTTAATATAACCAGCAAGTACCTTTAAAAGAACCGTCTTGCCAGATCCATTATCACCTTTAAGGCCATAAATTTTTCCTGATTGAAACACCAAATTCAACTGATTTAAAATAGGTCTTTTCGCGTAATTTTTCTGTCCATCTATAATTTCAAGTCTCATCGTTTATCCTTTCTTAAATTTCTCTTCCAAACGACTAACAATCAAGATAACCAATAAACTTAGGAGTCCTAAATATACTATTACAATATGATCCATCATCCATTCTTGTCCCACAAATGCTAAAAAATAGAGAAAAAAGGAAAAACCAGCGCCCGCACTAATCAGTGCTATCAGATAAGACAGTAGCAAGTACAACATCATTAACTGAGCAAGTAAAAAGAAAAGTACGACTGTTTTGAAATGAATTCCTAGAGGAAGTAAACCAAGGAACCAGACAAATAAATCTTGAGTAAAAAATTTAGAGATGACAACCAATCGTTTCCTTGTATAATCGAAAAAGGAGCTTGATTGATAGCGAATCAAGTGATGGTAATGGTCTGCCAAATCACTTTCAAGCAAAATGACAGAGAGCCATCCTACCATGAAAAGCGAAAGGTTTAACAAGAGTTTGGGGATTTCTAAATTCACTTCAGAATAGTCATTATAGGAAAAGATTGAAATCAATTCTCTCTTGAAAAAGAGAAAAACATCCTGCTTTTGAACCGCTGTTGACAATAGATAGTTTATCAAAATCATCATCAGAACTATACGAAGTAGTAAAACGATCTTTCTCTTTAGCAAAATATTGTTAAAATTCTTAAACATTATCTTCATATTTTTCAAGCACCATATAAGGGACAATATAAAGGATATAAGGAGTAAAGAGTTTCATCAAACTGACATCCCCATAGCTAGCTTGCATCAAACTCGTCATAGGAACCATATAGTAAGGCAAGGCACTATAGAGTAACATAGAACCAAGCCAAAGAAACATCAAATAGGCAATTGCCGAACGAGTCACATTCCCCACATAATCAACTATTTTTAAAAAATAGACTGCATTGATGAAAATACCGATTAGTAGGACACAAGTAAAGAACAAATAGCTTGTTATCTCTCCATCTAGGAGCCTTTGTAAACTACTCCCATCAGAAAATAGAGAATTCCATTCAAGAGGAGAAAAAGTCCCAAAGAAATAAGTTAAAATTGCAATTATCAGCACAGTCACTAAATATATCACACAAGGGATACTTGCAACTTGCAAAGTCAACTTTCTTTTTACCCCTTGATAACTCACTTCTCTTCCAATACTCAATCGTAAAACTTTATTTTTCAGCTCAATATATTGAAAACCTAGCAAAACAATGATGATTGGAATAATAAATGATTGATAAAAACCTAGATTGAACTGGAGAATACGAAAATCTAATGCTGATTTTAATAAGTCATTTTTAATTGCTTGTCCATCGAATTTAGCTAGATCGGGCGCATGAATATCAAAAAAGAAATAAGTCATCAAAACATCACGATAAACCAAAGCAAGAAAAAGCAAAGTAAGCAAGACATAAACAAATTTATGCCTTGCCAAAGTTAAGAGAGGAATCTTCATAAGCCACCTCCTATTAAAAAACCGATATAAATCAATGCCTCCCCGCTTTAGACTTCCCTAACTCCTTTCTTAGTCTAAGCATTTTTTTGAAACAAGAATAAGTTAACCTATTCAGACCAATAGCTAGCAGAATAAAAAGAAACCAAATGCCCCATAACTTGATATCTGTCAAATTTCTCAAGACGATATTGAAAAACAGAACTGAAATAACTGTCCAAGCAAGGCTAAAAAGAGCATAGAGGGGGATGTAAAACCAGTAAAAATAGTAAAAAATTGGGAAAAATTTACTTTCTCTATTATCCTTTTCAATCCAATTGAAAAAGTAAAACCAGGGCAATAAGATTATAAATTTAAACAAATGTTTCATCGATACCTCCTTTTTGATAGCGTTTTCTATTATTTTATTATATCAAAAAAATCTGGAAATGTCATTCCAGATTCTACTTTTTATTTGCGTTTTCTTGCGATGAGATGAATCGGTGTTCCCTCAAAAACAAAGGCCTTGCGGATTTGATTTTCCAAGAAACGCAGGTAAGAAAAGTGCATGAGTTCTTCTTCATTGACAAAGATGACAAAGGTTGGTGGTTTGGTTGCCACTTGGGTCGCATAGAAAATCTTGAGACGTTTTCCTTTGTCTGTCGGTGTTGGGTTGATGGCAATGGCATCCATGATGACATCGTTCAAGACAGCTGATGGAATACGTGTATTTTGACTTTCACTGATTTGCTTAATCATCTCAGGAAGTTTATGGAGGCGTTGCTTGGTCAAAGCTGATACAAAGATAATCGGTGCGTAAGGTAGATATTGGAACTGCTCACGGATATCTTCTTCCCAGTTTTTCATAGTGTGGTTGTCTTTTTCAAGTGTATCCCACTTGTTGACCACGATAATCATTCCTTTACCAGCTTCATGGGCAAAACCTGCGATACGCTTATCGTATTCACGGATGCCTTCTTCCGCATTGATGACCATCAAGACCACATCAGAGCGGTCAATAGCTCGCATGGCACGCATGACAGAGTATTTCTCAGTATTTTCATAAACCTTACCAGACTTACGCATACCAGCCGTATCAATCATGGTAAACTCTTGACCATCTGTATCTGTAAAGTGGGTATCAATGGCATCACGAGTTGTTCCAGCAACAGGACTAGCAATAACACGGTCTTCGCCCAAGATAGCATTGATCAAACTTGATTTTCCAACGTTTGGACGACCAATCAGGCTAAACTTAATGACATCTGGATTTTCTTCTTCATATTCATTTGGAAGATTTTCCACAATGGCATCTAGCACATCCCCTGTACCGATACCATGGACAGATGAGATAGGCAGTGGTTCACCCAAACCGAGGGCGTAGAAATCATAGATATCATTTCGCATCTCAGGGTTGTCCACCTTGTTAACTGCGAGGATAACTGGTTTGTGGGTCTTATAAAGCTTACGGGCTACGTATTCGTCTGCATCGGTAATTCCTTCCTTACCGGACACGACAAAGACGATAACATCTGCTTCTTCCATGGCAATTTCTGCCTGGTGCTTGATTTGTTCCATGAAAGGAGCATCGACATCATCGATTCCTCCTGTATCAATCATGCTAAAAGAACGATTGAGCCACTCACCCGTTGCATAGATACGGTCACGTGTCACTCCTTCGACATCTTCTACAATGGAGATTCGCTCACCAGCGATCCGATTAAATAGGGTTGATTTCCCAACATTGGGACGTCCTACAATGGCAATAGTTGGTAGGGCCATAATTTCTCACTTTCTACAATAACTTCTTCTGTTCAAGATTTTTTCTAGTTGAGCTTGGTTCAGCTTGACCAAATTGTTCTGCTAGACGCTGACTCCAGCTTGTGGTCGCACGCGCTCCAGCATAGTCAGCCTGTACACGGTCATAAGCTTGGATTGCCTCAGTTGACTGTTCTTTATATTCTTCCTCAAAGACAACATTCTCCAGTGGTAGTCTTGGCTTCACATCATGATGTTGATTTGGCACACCTAGTGCCATCCCAAAGACAGGATAGGTGTAGTCAGGCAGGTTAAAAAGTTCTGCAACTTCTTCTGACTTGTAACGCACCAAGCCAATAATGACACCACCATAGCCCAAGCTTTCAGCTGCCAGCAGGGCATTTTGACCAGCAAGAGCTGCATCGACTGAACTAATCAAGAGACCTTCTACACCTTGAGGTTGGAAGGTATCCGTATGGAGTCGTGCTCCCTTTTCTGCACGGTTCAAATCTCCGACAAAGAGAAGGAAAACAGCTGACTGGCGAATGGCTTCTTGAGGCACCAATTCATACAAGGCATCTTTCTTTTCTTGACTTCGTACCACAATCACAGAGTAGGATTGGAAATTCTTCCAAGACGAGGCCATTTGGGCTGCTGTCAGGATTTCCGTCAAGTCTTCCTGAGGAAGGGCTTGCTCCTTAAATCTACGCACTGAAGTATGAGCTTTCATTAGTTTAATCGTTTCTGTCATCGGCGGTTTACTCCTTCTAAACGAGTCTCCTCAGCCAAATAACGGATGCGTTCCATGACCCGTCTGGCTTCCCAGGTTTCGTCATTTCCATGTTTCCCTTTCGCAAAATGCTTCTCCAAATCTTCAAAGTTGAAGTTGGAGGTGAAAAAGGTCGGTAAATTTTCCTGCATCCGATATTGAAGAATGACCTGCAGGATTTCGTCACGCACCCAAGGTGTTGATTGCTCGGCACCAATGTCATCTAAAATCAGGACTTCAGAAAGCTTAATCTCATCCACCAATGTCTTAACATTACCATCACCGATAGCATTTTTGACATCGATGACAAAACTAGGATAGTGGAGGAGAGTGGAGGAAACACCACGTTTTTCTGACAAATCATGGGCTAAGGCAGCCACCATGAGACTTTTACCCACACCAAAGTCTCCATACAAGTAAAGACCTTTTCGAATAGCTGGATATTGCTCCACGAAGGCTAATAGCTTTTCAAAAACTGGCAAACGACCCAAATCATCCAAGTCTACTTGAGCTAAACTAGCTTGCTTGAGACTGGCTGGCAGATTGATTAACTTGAGACGGTTCTTAATAGCCGCTTCTTTTTCAGCCGCGATTAGTTCAGGAGTTTCTTCGTAAGAAACATCCGCATAGCCATGATTCATAACCAAAATCGGTTTGTAGCCTTTGGCAATATAATCCGTATCACCACGGAGAAACTTGTCACGCTCGGTAATGTACTGATTAAACTTGGAGATACTGCGATTTAATTCCTCTGGAGTCAAGGATTCTTGCTGGATAAAGGCCGCAACATCAGGGTCCTTCATGATTTTCTGGACCAAATCTTGATAATGAAAACGGCTAGGTTGACGTTTGAGTACGTCTCCGACACTTTCCATCTAATCTCCTCCTTTTTCTAATCGAGCTAATAGTTCTTGTTTCTTACGTTCTAGTTCCAGACGAGTTGCCTCGCTAGTTTCATTTTTATAATCTGGATTGCTCCACTTGGGTACATTGGACTTGGCAGGACTGGGGTTACTGCTTTTTTGAGCCTGATTCTTTTGCCCACGTTCACGAATGCGCAAGACTGCCTCTTCTGCCGAATGAATCTTTTGATAGGCATAGTCATTGGCTACCTTCATGGCATATTTCTCATTGATATTTGCCGAATCGACCTTATTAAAGGTCAATAAAAGAATGATATTGATGACTTCGTCCAGCAAACCCAAGCCAGCCATCTGTTGCAAGAGTTCTCTTTCTGTTTGGGTAATGGTTCCCTTGCGTGTTTTCTTGATTTCTGCCAAGAACTGCAGGGCAGTTTTACTTTTGGCCTCTTTGATAATGGTCGCTTCCTTAAGACTAAAGTCAGAGGAAACTGATTTTTGAGCAATTTTTTCACGCATGCGTTTGGTTGAAATAACCTGGGAAACAGCTGTTGACTTGGCCAATTGATAGGTTTCAAACCAAGTCCATTTCTTCTCCTCGGCAATAGCAAAGAGGTTTAAGACATCGGACTGCTCATCCGCAAAGCGAAGCCCATCTCGAGCCATAAGCTGACGAAAATGGTCTAAGTCAAAATCGTTGGCCACTTTCTTCTTGAGACCAAGGTCTTCTTGACTTCCCTGTTCTGCCAAGTCTGGAAAGACTTGATTGAGTGAGACAGCTATTTCTTCTCCCTCAGCACTCTCAACTTTCAAATCCTCCACAGCTGCATCACCAATCTTTTTCTCTAAAAGTCTACGATAAACAGGATGCTCCAAGAAATCTTGACTTGAAAGAGGAGCATGGATAACTATCTGATAGGTATCACCCTTTTGATAGAGGGTCAAGAGATTAAAAGCAGATAGGATTTTCAAAGATTTTAAAAGTCTGTCCATCCCAAAATTGAGATGATTGAGAATGCTTGAAAAAAGGTATTCCTTTCTGCCATTATCCCAAAAACTAATCGTATAAAGATAAAGGCTCAGTGCCTCCTGACCGATAATCGGGAGGTAGCACTGTACCAGAGATGAGGTATCTTGCGACACCCGATTATTCTTTAGATAAGAAAAACGGTCAATTGGTTTCATTTATCTTTCCTTTTTCTTTTTAGAGGACTGGGTAATTTGTTGGAGCAAGCTCTCTAACTCACTGACATCCTTAAAACTACGATAGACACTGGCAAAACGTACATAGGTAATCTCGTCCAGTTCAGCCAACTCCTCCATGACGAGTGAACCAATGTCCTCACTTTGAATTTCATTTTCATTTCGACCACGGAGTTTCTGTTCGATACGATTGACTACCATGTTGATTTCATCACTTGACACAGGACGTTTCTGGGCTGAGCGGATAATCCCATTAAAGATTTTATCTCTGGAGAATTGTTCCCGTGTGCCATCTTTTTTAACAACCACTAAGGTTCTTTCTTCTACTCGTTCGTAGGTTGTAAAACGGTGTTGGCATTCATCGCACTCACGTCTTCTACGAATGGTGTTCCCTTCTTCTGCTTGGCGACTATCGATAACACTTGACTTGGTAGCCCCACATTTTGGACAACGCATCCTTTCCCTCCTTATCGTTTTCTTTTCATTATACCATTTTTTAAGCGATTCCCAAAACAATTCTTCTTTTTGCTTGACAAGTTTTTTGTTTTGTTGTATTATTTAATTAAGACAAATAGATAAAAAGAAAGGAGACCAAGATGTCTTGGACATTTGACAACAAAAAACCCATCTATTTACAGATTATGGAGAAAATCAAGCTTCAGATTGTTTCCCATACACTGGAAGCCAATCAACAACTTCCAACCGTGAGAGAGCTAGCGAGCGAGGCCGGTGTCAATCCAAACACCATCCAAAGAGCCTTGTCAGACCTTGAACGAGAAGGATTTGTCTACAGCAAGCGAACAACTGGACGATTTGTGACTGAGGATAAGGAACTGATTGCCCAATCACGCAAACAATTATCGGAAGAAGAATTGGAACACTTCGTTTCCTCCATGACCCATTTTGGCTATGAAAAAGAAGAACTACCAGGCGTAGTCGGCGATTATATTAAAGGAGTTTAAGCCTATGTCATTACTAGCATTTGAAAATGTATCCAAATCTTATGGAGCAACCCCAGCCCTTGAAAATGTTTCTCTTGACATCCCAGCTGGAAAAATTGTTGGTCTCCTTGGGCCAAACGGCTCAGGGAAAACAACCCTGATTAAACTAATCAATGGCCTCTTACAACCAGATCAAGGACGTGTCCTCATCAACGATATGGACCCAAGCCCAGCAACCAAGGCTATCGTAGCTTATTTGCCTGATACCACCTATCTCAATGAGCAAATGAAGGTCAAAGAAGCCCTAACCTACTTCAAGACCTTCTATAAAGATTTCAATCTTGAACGCGCCCATCATCTACTTGCAGACCTTGGCATTGATGAAAATAGTCGTCTCAAGAAATTATCAAAAGGTAACAAGGAAAAGGTCCAACTGATTTTGGTTATGAGCCGTGATGCCCGCCTCTACGTTTTGGACGAACCCATTGGTGGGGTGGATCCAGCAGCCCGTGAGTATATCCTCAATACCATTATCAACAACTACTCCCCAACTTCTACCGTTTTTATTTCTACCCACTTGATTTCTGATATCGAGCCAATCTTGGATGAAATTGTCTTCCTCAAAGACGGAAAAGTCGTCCGTCAAGGCAATGTAGATGATATTCGCTATGAGTCTGGTGAATCCATTGACCAGCTCTTCCGTCAGGAATTTAAGGCCTAATCAAAGGAGATTATTTATGTTTTGGAATTTAGTTCGCTACGAATTTAAAAATGTTAACAAGTGGTATTTAGCCCTCTACGCAGCCGTGCTAGTCCTTTCAGTCCCCCTAGGAATGCAAGGACACTACTATAATTATATATCTTTCAAAGATAGCCAACCTTTCCTATTTATCTTTCTGGCTCTCGTCTTTGGTGGCTTGATAATTACACTTGGGATTTCAACCATTTTCTTGATTATCAAACGCTTCAAAGGTAGTGTCTATGACCGCCAAGGCTATCTGACTTTGACCTTGCCAGTTTCTGAGCACTATATCATCACTGCTAAATTAGTCGGAGCCTTTATCTGGTCTATACTTAGCTCGGCTGTACTGGCTCTAAGTGCTTTTCTTATTGTGACTATAACGGTTCCAGAATGGATGTCACATTATGACTTGTTCCCACTTGTAGGAACATACCTTCCTCAACTCTCTCTTGTGGGGTTATCCTTCCTACTAAATACCGTTTCTGGAATCCTCTGCATCTACTTGGCTATTTCCATTGGACAGCTTTTCAATGAATACCGTACAGCACTCGCTGTTGCAGCCTACATTGGGATCCAAATCGTCATTGGCTTTATTGAAGTTTTCTTCAATACCAGTACTAACTTCTATGTCAATTCACTTGCAGGATTTAATGATAATTTCTATATGGGAGCAAGCATAGGCATTGTTGAAGAACTCATATTCATAGCTATCTTTTATCTCGGAACCTACTATATTTTGAGAAACAAGGTTAACTTGCAATAGTTTTAAAATCAAAAAGGATAACATCTCATCACAGAGAGGCTATCCTTTTTGATTTTATCTCATTTTCCGTCTAACTTTATCTTACAGACGAATCCTTCTAACCAATTAATACTCTTCGAAAATCTCTTCAAACTACATCAGCTTCACCTTGCCGTAGGTATNNCAACCTCAAAGCAGTGCTTTGGGCAAGCTGCGGCTAGCTTCCTAGTTTGCTCTTTGATTTTCATTGAGTATAAATGGTAAAATCTGATTTAAAGGTCTTGTTTAATTTCTCTATTGTATCACTATCATTATATTCCTTACATATTCTCATAGCTTTGGAACATTCTTTTTTACCTAACTCTACTTGATTCGTTTTGATGAGATAAATACCTTTTAAAAAAAGCAAATAATTCTTTTCAAAATAATATCCTTGTCTGGTCAGTAAATTTTCTAAATCATCTATAAAAAATTGAGCGCTATCTAACAAATTATTTTTTAATAATAATTCTAAATTAAATAAATATAAAGGAATTACTCTATGTGTTCCCATATCTGTTTTTAAAAAATGTCGTGTTTTCTTGATTACAGCTCTATAAGGAGCATATCTATTATGCACCCCCCTATGTCTCTTGGGAAAGGGGAACTAATGAGAATCACAATAGGCTCATTCGGAGATGGTTACCTAAAGGAACTAAGAAAACGACTCCCAAAGAAGTCGCATTCATCGAAAATTGGATTAATAACTATCCTAAAAACACTTGAACTACAAGTCCCCCAGAGAAGACTTCTTGATGGATAACTTGAACTTGAAATTTGGCAATGAAATACAGACTATACAAATTGATTAGGGAATTTAAAACATAGTAGATTGAAACTAGAATAGTACACCTCTACTTCTAATACTCTTCGAAAATCAAATTCAAACCACGTCANNTTTTCATTGAGTATAAAACATTCTTAGAAATCGATTTGACTGTCCTGATCGATTTATCCTGTTCTTATTTCATTTCACTATAATTTCTAACAATATTTTAAAAACTGAACCGTACTATTTCAACTTCCATAAATTACAATATTGATAGGCACAGTTCCCATACCTGTCCAAATTCGAATAACGTTTAGTATAAATTAGAATATGACTACAACATCACAAATAATTAAACTATCTATAATATCTACGATGTAACATATACATAGGAAGCACCGTTATCAAGAGCGCCAAGGCTATCAACCAGATAAGATGAAGATACAAACCTGTCACCTCACCTCCCCATATAATACGAATCATGCAGGTAGCGTGATACAAGGGAGAAAACCAAGTCAAATCACCAAGTATTGGGGGCAAGGAAGTAATGGGAAAGAAGGTATCTGAAAACATATAAAGAGGACGGATTACCAAAACATTGTAGTAATTCAGAAATTCCCTAGACGGTGCCAAGTAGGTAAAGATTAGTCCTAAAACACCAAACAAATAACCCACTATAAATAAAATCAGAGGAATCAATAACATCAAGACATGAAAATGCGCTGTGATAAGCATGGAAATCAGCCAAAAAATCCCACCGAAAATCACTGCACGAATACCTGCCCAGATAGCCTGACCCACCACAATATCACTCGTATTGATTGGCGTCATCAACATAGCATCATAAGTCTTTTCAATCTTATACTGGATAAAGGCATTGACCGTTGTTTCTGCGGTGGCCGCAGACATGGCAGTCGCAGCAATTAAACCTGTAATGACAAAATCACGGTAGAGCATACCGTTAACATGCGTCAAGTAGGCACCAACTCCAAATCCCATTGCTAAAAGATAAAAGAGGGGGTCGATAAGGTTGGGGACAATTGAAATTTTAAATAAATTTCTAAAACTCATGTAGTTGCGTACCACAACGTGTCCGATGGACTGAAATGATAACTTAAACATGCAAGTCCTCCTTCTCTGTCCCAGTCAACCCCAAAAAAAGCGTCTCAAGGTTGTCAGCATCATACTTGATGAGCAAGTCTTCTACAGTTCCTTCTTCTTTGATAGTCCCTTGGTGGAGCATCAGCACCCTATCTGTCAAATATTCAATCTCATTCATATAGTGGGAAGTAATAATGATAGAAACACCTAATTCCTTCAACTCCAAAAGTTTATCCCAAATAATATTGCGGGATTGAATGTCTAAACCAACTGTCGGTTCATCTAAAATGATAATATCAGGCCGATTGATGAGAGCTCTTGCCAAGACAAGACGTCGTCGCATCCCACCCGACAGCTGATTCACCATCTTTTGCGCATGTTTGCTCAGTTGAACAAAATCCAAGAGAGAATCGATTCTCTTCCTAAGTTCGACAGATGAGATACCATAACATAGACCGTGAGCAAAAAGATTATCATAAACATTCAAGGTCATGTCCAGCATATCCTCCTGCCCTACAATACCCAGACAAGATTTACTCTTACGACGATTGGTTTCAATATTTTGCCCCAAGATATCAATCTCTCCTGAGGAAATTGAGGTCAGTGAGTAAATCATCTTTAAAGTGGATGTTTTGCCAGCACCGTTGATTCCCAAGATACCCAAACACTCTCCTTATCCCAATTCAAAGCTAATTCCCTTGACAGCTTCATAAGAACCATATTGCTTTTTTAGATTTTTAACACTTAACTTCTTCACTCTTTCTTTCCCCCACAAATAGAGCATGTTGGATACTTTGTTAATTCATCAAAATGTTGTTCGAATGTTATAAAGTCAATTGAGAATCTTTTATTAAATGTTAGCAATGCTTCGTATCCCCAAAAAATATATCTTAAAATTTCAAACGAAATAAAATACCCTTGAAATAGACAAGCAGGACCTAAAGCACCATTCGGAGTTCTGAACATCTCTAGTTCCAATGAATTTGTCATTGTACGAACGGTCTCCAACTCTTCAGCATACTCAGGAATTTTTTCCAAATCCTCTAAAAACTGACAGTAATAGCACGCTGCTTTATACGGAATAATTGAATATACTTTCCCATTTTTCTTACCAACCACAGCAGACAGACATAATTTATTGTATTGAACACAGGCTTCATTGACCCAAAAATCAATATAGCCTGTTGGATAATCTGCAACATTTACTACGATATCACATTTTGAAGTTTTTATTAACTCATCGACATCCTCTTTTGAACCTATCTCTTTATCAAGTACCTCAAATTCAATTAAAGGATTAAACTTTCTAAGCGACTCTTTTGCAGCCTCTACTTTTCTTTTTCCAATATCAGATGTCGAATACAAAATTTGTCTATTGAGATTACTAGCTTCGACCGTATCAAAATCAACTGCTGTAATATGCCCTATACCTAATTCAGCCAATGCTAGACAGATATTACTTCCTATACCGCCAATACCTAAGAGCAAAATACGCGTCTTTTTTAATTTTAACTGATAATCATATTTTGTTAAAGATAATGTATCTAAAGTATTAAAAAAGTTAAGATTTACGGAATATCTATCCAATTCTTCTGAAGTTAATTCAGTTGTAGTAACAAAATTATCCTCCAAATACCCTAGTGTATCTAGTAAAGAAATACTTTCTTCTACCTCATTAGGGGACAAGCTATCAACTAAGCTACAAATTTCATTGATTGTGTATTGTCCATCGAGAAGCTTAATGAGCTGAGTATACTTCTCATCCAGATTCTCAATCTCAATACCATAATCTTTTCCTATACCTAATCTAATTTTATCCTTTAAAAATAGGACACTATGAATATCTTTAATTTTAGGTAAATTCAATTCTATTTCCTCCTAAAATAGACAAAAGGAATGGAAAAATCCATTCACTTTTGAAAAAATGTTGAGAATGTAATCTTAAGATTAACGTCCTTCAACTGTGGATACTGCTGCAATTACTTTTGTAATTTTACCTCCATTTAAACTCAGACAATAAAATTTAAAATATTCTCTAGTAAAACATTTTAAAAATCTATTTATCTTGTGCTTTAATTATAGTATAATAAAAGATAGAAAATCATCGATATATGAAATTTGGAGAAAATTTTTATGGAACCAGATATTTTCATCATCACAAAACTCTTATCAGACCCTTCTCGGATGCACATTTTAGATATTCTAATGGATGGAAAAGCTCACACGGTTAACGAAATTGCCAGCTTTACCAAAATCAA
The DNA here is from genome assembly GCF_013276335.1 of Streptococcus sp. 2100. Lineage (NCBI taxonomy): Bacteria > Bacillati > Bacillota > Bacilli > Lactobacillales > Streptococcaceae > Streptococcus > Streptococcus sp. 2100. The sequence continues at coordinate 23,452 of NZ_VMKV01000017.1, forward strand.
GCAACATACTGTCAGCTATCACCTCAAATTACTTACCGAAGCACAGGTAACCACTCTACAAACCTATGGACGTTTTCATTATTATTCTTTAAAAAGTGCTGCCATTGCAGAAATGCTGGAATTTCTCAGCTTCTACTCTCCTCAGCGTGATGTCAAAAGTTATAAACAACACATTCACAAAAAGGAATTAAAGGTCGCTCGCACCTGCTATGACCATATTGCTGGTGAGCTTGGCATTTCCATTACCAATTATCTCTTGCAAGAAAATCTCCTCAGCGAATCAGAAAAAGACTTCCAACTCACTGAAGCTGGGAAGTCTTATTTCCAAAGAAAATTACACATTGATACGGATGAATTGAAAAAGAAAAAACGGAAATTTTGCCCTAAATGTTTGGATTGGAGCGAACGTAAAAATCATGTCGGCGGAGCTCTCGGCAATGCTCTTTTAGAATTTTTCAGTGAAAAACAATTGGTCATCCCTGCACAAACGCCACGTTCACTTACCATTACAGAGCAGGGCAAAGAATTCCTCGAAAAGGAGTGGGGGATTTAAACATGGATTTTTAAGCAAATAACTGTCCATACCAATTCTATAACAACCTCTCTATTCCCCTTACTCTCCCAACTGGGCACTGTAGGCGATAATCTGATCAACCGTATCAGACAAGAATTGGATGGTATCACGAAGTGGTTTGTCTGTTGAAATATCGGCTCCGATAATCATGGCTGACTCAAGCGGTGTCTTGCTACCACCTGATTTGAGGAGATTGAGCCAGTCTTCAGCTCCGGTTTCAGAGTTTTTAAGATGAAGGTAACCAGCTGTCGAGATAACTAGTCCTGCTGAGTAAGTATAACTATACAAGCCCATGTAGTAGTGAGCTTGGCGCATCCAAGTCAAAGCTGCATCATCGTCGATTTCAATGGCATCTCCCCAGAAATCGGTCAAAACTTCCTTCATAATGCTGTTGAGCTTACTTGCTCCAAAGGTCTCCCCTTCTTCAATCAATGTATACACTTTACGCTGGAATGCTGCTTCCAAAAGGTGAGTGATAAAGTTATGGAAGTAGGTGTCTGTCAAGCGGTGAGCCAGAGCGAAGCGTTTTTGACGAGGGTCGTCAGACTGATGCTCCAAGTAATCACTGAGAAGCAATTCATTGAAAGTTGACGGCGCTTCAACATAGTAAGTCGACATGTGAGCATTGAAGTAACTCTGATGATTGTCTGAAAAGATGAATTGACCAGAATGCCCGATTTCATGAATCAAGGTATAGACATCGCTCAAACGGCCTGTCCAGCTCATGAGGACATAAGGGTGCACGCGATATGAATCCGCCGCATAACCGCCGGAATCCTTGCCACTGTTAGCAGCAAAGTCCACCCAGCGCTCTTCTTGATAGCGAGAAACTTCCTGACAATATTCCTGCCCCAAAGGTTCTACCGACTTCATGACCAAATCATAGGCGTCGTCAATAGTCACTTGAGGATTGAGGGCGCTATCCAAGTCCAATTTCCAGTCTGCAAAGGTCATCTTTTCAAGGCCATTCACCTTGGCAACATGCTTGAGGTATCTCTGAGCAACGGGCGCAAAATCCTTCATGATGAGGTCAATCTGACGATCAAACATAGCACGGTTCACTTCTTGCTCAGCCAGGAGATAATCAAAGACTGAGTCGTAACCCTTCATATCTGCTAGTAGTTTTTCAGACTTGACTTGGGCTAGATAGGCTGCAGCGGCCGTATTTTGGTGCTTACGAAGTCCCTCTGAGAAGGAACGGAAGGATTTCTCACGAACCTCAGCATCCTCATGATTTTGGTAGAAATTTTCATAGGTCACAAAGCTGTTTTTGTAGGTCTTGCCATGGGCTTCAAAGTCAGCCATTTCAAAATCCCCAGCACGCATCTTAGTATAAATATCCTGCGGACTGTAGAAAACTTCACCGAGATTGGTCAAGGCCTTCTCCACATCAGCCCCTAGATAGTGGGCTTTTTTGATTTTGGCCTGACGAATGGCCGCCGTCAAATGAGGCAATTTACCCAAACGGTCCAAGACTTCCTCATCAGCTTCCACCAAGGCATCGTCAAAGAAGGTCAAGGCTACGCTGGCGTCTGTTTCAAATTCCATCCCAGCTTGGGCGATATTAGCAAAATCCTCATTGCTATAGTCTGTCGTCTGCGGCATAAAGCCATAGTTGCCAATATGGCTCATCTGAATGTAGATTTGTTCCAATTCCGCAAAGGCCTTTTCAAAATCCTCAAAAGTATGAAGATTTCCCTTGTAATCACGACTAAATTGGTTGATGTCTTCACGAGCCTTCTCGATCGCACGCAAGAAATCCTCACGGTCTTGATATAGGGCTGTTAAATCCCAAAGTTCCTTCTCTGGAAATTCTGAACGGTGTTTTTGTTCCATTTTCTTCCTCTTATTTCTCTAATTCTAATAAAACACTAAGGGCTGATAAGGCGTAAAGCGGTGCTGTTTCTGCTCGCAAGATACGAGGGCCAAGTCCTGCCAATACTGCTCCCTTAGCTTCGAAACTCTCAATTTCTGCAGGTGACAGACCGCCTTCTGGTCCAAATATAAAGAGCAATTTGGCTCCTTTTTCAAGACCAGAGACTGCTTGCAAGAGAGCAGTGGCTTCACCGTCTTTAGCAGACTCTTCATAAGCTACTATGATAGAGTCAAACTGGTCCAACTGAGCTAGAAAATCGGCTTTTTTCTCGAAAAGCTTGATACTTGGAACAACATTACGCTTGCTTTGTTCTGCTGCTCCAAGGGCAATTTTTTCTAATTTTTCAACCTTTTTACCCAATTTCTTGCCATCCCACTTGGTAACTGACCAGTCGGCAGGAAAGGCCCAGATTTGGCTAGCACCCAGTTCGGTTACTTTTTGAGCGATGAACTCCAGCTTGTCTCCCTTGGGAAATCCAGATGCGATGGTCACTTGGATTGGTAATTCCACATTGTCAGCTAATTCTTGGACCAACTCAAACTGACGGGCTTCCACATCCAGCACGCACGCCAAACGTTTTATGCCATCATCAAAGACCAAGGTCACTTCATCATCTTCTTTCAGGCGCATAACCTGAAACATATGCTTGCTGGTTTCCTTGTCCTCGATGGTGACAGGAGAGACTGCACTCCCCTTGACAAAATACTGCTGCATGCTAGCCTCCAATCACACCTGAAATATCCTTGGTTTTCTTAAAGACACAGGCATTCCATTCCCCTTGAACCATGTGGGTTTCAAGGAAAAATCCAGCTGACTCAGCCGACTCGCGCACCATGTCCCACTTGTCCTTGATAATGCCACTCATGATGAGGTAGCCTTCATCCTTTACCAAGCGATAAGCATCCTCCGTCAGATGAATGAGAATATCCGCCAAGATATTAGCCACGATGACATCTGCTTCAATCTCAACTCCCTTAAGCAAGTCTCCTGCTGCTACATGGATATTTTCCATACCAGTGTTGAGCTCAATATTTTCCTGAGCCACACGAACCGCCACATCATCCAAGTCATAGGCGAAAATCTCCTTGGCACCTAGGAGTGAGCTTGCAATAGAAAGAACCCCTGAACCAGTCCCTACATCTAGCACTGTTTCGCCACCACGAAGAACCTGTTCCAAGGCAAAGAGGCTCATCTTGGTTGTTGGGTGGGTCCCTGTCCCAAAGGCCATACCAGGATCCAGCTTGATAATCTTTTCTCCTGCTGTTGCCTCATAGTCCGTCCATGACGGTACGATGGTCAGGTCATGGGTGATGCGTGCCGGTTCATAATACTTCTTCCAGTTGTCAGCCCAGTCTTCCTCAGCCAAGGCAGTCGTGCCCATCTTGACTTCTCCTAGGTCCATAAAGTCGGTCAATTCTGCCAGACGAGCCTGCAAATCCGCTTCAACTGCTGCTACATCAACCGTTTCAGGGTAGTAGGCGGTCACTACGATTTCTTCCTGTTGCTCCACCTCTGGGAAAATTTCACCGAATCGGTCCACATTTCCCACATAGTCCATGCTGTCTTCAATTGCTACCCCTTGCGCTCCCAGCTCAATCAAGAGATTGGAAACCAACTCCTCTCCCTCACGCTTCACTGTAACTTTTAACTCTTGCCATGTTTCCATTATTAAGATACCAAGCCCGTAAAACACAAAGCCAAAATAGGAAACTCTCTGAAGACGTTTGTGTCTAAGAGAAGTTTATCTTTTTGGCACAGTGTTTAGGGCGGGTTCAGTTTAGAAATGTAACTGAACCATCCTTTCTAATCACTTACTTTTAAATAATCTTTTAATCTCTCTTGCAACTGAGGCACAACTTGACTGGAACTAAGAAATTCCTCAACATTCATCAGCTGATAGCCCTGTCCTTCATCTCCGAAGATGATATTGTCAAATTGTTCTTGTCTTAGCTGACCAACCATAAAGACCGATTTCTTGCCTTTAAAAATTACGCTAGGATAAATCTTGCTCCAAAGCAGACAGTCTTCATCTAAATGAATTCCCAGTTCCTCATAAACTTCACGCCGAGCGCATTCAAAAGGGCTTTCGTCCCCTTCACGGCCACCACCTGGCAACTCCCACATGTTGGGACAAGGGATATCGTCCTTGTCATCACGCAAAATCGTCAGTAGCTTATCCCCACAAAAGAGGGCAATCTTGCAACCTTGGAAATCAGAAATTTCTAGTTCCATCTTCAGTTCCTTCTAACATTTCCTTTTCCAGCTCTGCTAACAAGTTTTCATAATAGCGTTTCTCGTCCCTCAACATTCGACTACTATCCATTTTCTGTCTAGCAATCTTGAGAGCCTTACGAGTTCGATCTACATCTTTCTTCACCTTTAATTGATACCAGGCTTGTATCACTTGAAGATTGGACAGTTTGAGAGACAGAAACGATTTGACCTGTCGAATACTAGCATATTGCTCCGCTTGCTCAAAATCTCCTTCCAACAAGGCGATATGAAGCAGGGATAGTTGGGCAACTGTCTGCATCATCGGAGTAGTTGTCCTCTCAAGTAATGCTTGAAACTGCTGTTTAGCTACTTCTTCCTTCCCTTCCAAAATGGAAACTTCACCTTGCATACCTAATACACCATCCGCAAAACTCCCTCGTGCATCCTCAGGAACTGCTTGAACAAAGTCTTTCAAATCATATTCTTGAGGAGCCAGCAAAGTTTGAGCAGAATGTCTCAATACCAGGTAGGCGTATTTGGTATTTTCAGGGTGTTGTAGTAATTCCCAAATTTTTGCTCCATCGGTGATGTCGACTGGCAAAATGTTATTTAGGAAGAAAGATAAATTAAGAAAAATCCAAGTCCCTGCAAAATACCAGCTTCTTGTCAAAAATCCAAACACTATCGCCAATAATATCAAGCCGAGATGAACCATCAAGCCTCCTGAAAGCATCAGGATGATTCTTTGATCGCTTTCATCCTCTTTTAAACCAATGTATTGAGCACCAACATTTTTCAGAATGGCTGTTCTACTAAGATGAAACCTGCCTGACTTTTTGGTCAAAATAAAATGTCCTAATCCAAAAGCCACCAGCCGATAGCCTGTCAAGTAGCCACAAAAAGCATGACCCAGTTCATGAAGAATAAAGATTAAATACATGCTTAGAAGAGCGAAGGCATAACCAAAAGTAAAGGCTAAAACTGCGGAATACCCCAACTCTGCAAATGCGATTGTTCCACAAGCAAAAGCTAGCATAATAAAGACAACAGCTAGCATAATAAAGACAACAGCTAGCACATAAACCAAATAAGTCCCAATTTTCTTCATAACACCTCCAACCAACTCCTAGTATCTTGGATAAGGATAAAATTCTCCCTCTTCCAAGCCAACTTTTCCTTCTTCAAAGACTTCTTGATTCCATTCCATAACAAATTCCTCTGCTTCTGGATCTTCCAAAAAGTCCATGAGGGTATCTAGCCCAACCTCAGCAGTATCTTTAAGGAAAAGGGCAAAATAAGCTAAAAATTCACGGGAAAATCCTTTTTTAGGCAGGTAAGGAATAACAGTCAAATAGTCTTCCTCATTGACTGTTGACTTGGCAGGATTGTAGAAAAGGACCGCTTCCTCAAAAAGAATGTCATCTGATGAAACCTCTCCGTCTTCATCCACCATCTCCACACCTGCAGCATTTTGCGCTTCCAATAGAAAACTCACTTCTACCGCATGGTTGCGTTTGTCCCAGCTAATCTCAAAGTCAAAGGGAAAGTTCTTGTCCAACTCTTCCTCTAAAACATCTAAAAATCCGTATGTTGCCATTTTGTCCTCTTTCTATGCGACTCTTTAATCGCCCCGATTGCTCGGAAATATGCTAAAATAGATACTACCATCTTACCACAAAATTATTTTATGTCCTAATTATACCATATTACCTCATTTAAACCCTTGGTATCAGTGATTTTCTTAAAAGTCTGATTTCTTCATTTCTCATAAAAATCAATATAAAAAGCCCGCGAAAGGGCTAATAAATCTATAAAATCAATAGGCGAGTAACTAGCACAAGTGGACGTGCTTTTTTATTGACTATTACCACGATACCACGCTTAATCTTAGGCTTGAACTTTCTTATCTGCAATAGCGTCTGTCAAAGTCTGAGAAAAGTTAAGTCCCATTTCTCGTCCCAACTTATCTGCCCATTTTGGTATGGTCAAAGTCTTTTTAATGGGTTCCTGACTTCCTAGGTATTCTGATACATCAACAGATACCATAGAAATAAAAGATTTATCAAGGTCATAGGTTGACACGAAATCTTCATCATCTTTAAAAGGATCATTATCAATTAAAGACAAGCTATTGATATCTGATGGCTGAGGTAACTCTCCATCACTCTCTATCAAATCTGCAACAGTTATCCCTAGCCACTCCGACCCCATAGCCAAAGCCTCAGAAATCCCCTCTCCTTGTGTAGCTGAGTATTCAAAATCTGGGAAATGGACAAAATAAGTCGCTTCTGTTCCGTCTGTGTCGTCATAATAAAATAAAGCTGGATACGTAACTAACATTTCACTACCTCCATATCAAAAAGCAGGGGCTGAATTTTACAACCCAGCTTGCTTTCTTATCCCTCTTTCAGTGTACTTATTCAGCTCACCATGAAGGATTGTGATAGGTCTTTCCCCTTGCTTCTCGATTTTAATATGGGAGCCTTTACCGCCTCTAGTCTTTATCCAACCATGGGCCGTAAGGAGTTTAACCATCTCTTTTTGTGTCATAGGCATAGCGCTTTTACCTCCTGACAACACCATTATAACACGTGTTACACGTATTGTAAAGGAGTGATACTTATTATTCTATTATACATAAAAACCCTTAGATGTGGTTCTAAGGGAAGCCAATTTATTCATACCTATTTTTCTAATGAGTAGTAAAAACTGCTTCTTTATCGAGCAATTCATCATCTGTATAGTCAATTGTAAAAGTATCTCGATCTAAGACAGATTGAGGCGGAGTTGAATGAATCATAGGAACACTGCGTACTCTATATTTTTTATCTCCAATTTTTACAAACTGATACTCTTCGAAAATCTCTTCAAACCACGTCAACGTCGCCTTACCGTACTCAAGTACAGCCTGCGGCTAGTTTCCTAGTTTGCTCTTTGATTTTCATTGAGTATGATTAACTCTCAAGTATTCAAAATCAGGATTTTCAACAGTTATTACAAGGAGGCGATTTACTACTTCAAAAACATCAATTATTCTATTTTTCATATTTTTTCAACCCATTATTAGAATGAACTTCTTGGTAAGCAAAATCAAGTTTAGATTTAATGTTTTCGTACAAATCTAAAATCTCTTTTGGAGTATCTTCCCGGAAGAAAAGTTTTCTTTTCCCTGAAATAACTTGATCACTAAGAATCCAATGACGAATTTGTTTTGTAAAAATCAAAATTTCCTGACTTGGTAGTTCCATCATTTCCATTGCTTATCACCTCTCTTTTCATTATAGTTCATACAATGACATTCAGCAATATTATTTCTCAAGTCAGCACTTCCACTTCTTTAGGCTCAACTATCCTATTTTGAGCTTTAAAGAAAATCAAATCTCTCATGCTGATACCTCTCCTCATTAAATTAAATAGTAAAAAAGATTCTATCTCACTCCCTGATTATTACAAAACCATTGAAATATCACAACTAATAGGCTAGAATGGATATAGTAGATCAGTCATTCTACTCAAATCCACGCTAGAAAGGACTGCTATGCCAGACAATCTCGCGCTTCGCATGCGCCCTAAAACCATCGACCAGGTCATCGGTCAGGAGCATCTGGTCGGACCTGGAAAAATCATCCGCCGCATGGTGGAAGCCAACCGCCTATCCTCCATGATTCTATATGGCCCTCCGGGAATCGGCAAAACCAGTATTGCCTCTGCCATCGCTGGAACGACCAAGTATGCCTTTCGAACTTTCAATGCGACAGTTGATAGTAAAAAGCGACTGCAAGAAATCTCGGAAGAAGCTAAATTTTCTGGTGGTCTCGTCCTATTGCTAGACGAAATTCATCGACTAGATAAGACCAAGCAAGACTTCCTCTTGCCTCTCTTGGAAAGTGGACTGGTCATCATGATTGGAGCAACGACTGAAAATCCTTTCTTCTCTGTCACTCCTGCCATTCGTAGCCGTGTTCAAATTTTCGAGTTGGAACCTCTGTCTAACCAAGACGTCAAAGAGGCCCTGCAGATAGCTCTAAGTAACCCTGAACGTGGTTTTGATTTTCCAATAGAACTAGATGAGGATGCGCTGGATTTCATCGCAACCTCTACAAACGGAGACCTTCGCTCTGCCTTTAACTCACTGGACTTGGCTGTTCTCTCTACCCCTGAGAATGACAAGGGCATTCGCCACATCACCTTAGACATCATGGAAAATAGTCTTCAGAGAAGCTACATCACTATGGACAAGGATGGAGACGGTCACTATGATGTTCTATCTGCCCTGCAAAAGTCTATCCGTGGCTCAGATGTGGATGCCAGTCTCCACTATGCTGCCCGCTTGATTGAGGCTGGGGATCTGCCTAGTCTCGCTCGTCGCTTGACTGTTATCGCCTATGAAGATATTGGCTTAGCCAATCCTGAGGCCCAGATTCATACCGTGACTGCTCTGGATGCTGCCCAGAAGATTGGGTTCCCAGAAGCCCGCATTCTCATTGCCAATGTCGTGATTGATTTGGCCCTTTCTCCAAAATCCAACTCAGCCTATGTAGCTATGGATAAGGCACTTGCTGACCTCAAAACATCAGGGCACTTGCCTATTCCGCGACACCTGCGTGATGGGCACTACAGTGGAAGCAAGGAACTTGGCAATGCCCAAGACTATCTCTATCCACACAACTATCCTGGAAATTGGGTCAAGCAAGACTATCTGCCAGAAAAAATTCGTAATCATCACTATTTCCAAGCAGAAGATACTGGTAAATATGAACGGGCCTTGGCTCAAAGAAAGGAAGCTATCGACCGTTTGCGAAAAATCTGAAATCCTTTTCAAAAAATTGCACTTTCCTCTTGATTTTTTTTGAAAAAGTGGTATCATATAAGTATAGAAACGCTGTGGTGTACGACTTCACACTTAAGTGTTGACCGACTATTTTTTGTATTATTAGGGAAACAAAAGTCTTCTAACAGCATGTAGGCCGTCTCACACGGAAACAGCTTCAGTTAGAGCGAGTTGCCCACCTGCTTAATTGCGCGGGTTCAATACAAACCGTGAAGTTTCGGCACCAATACAGCTTTTTTCTTTGCCTCCTTAGCTCAGCTGGCAGAGCAGCGGACTCTTAATCCGTGGGTCACAGGTTCGATCCCTGTAGGGGGCATCTACATACAACAGGAAAAGCCTTGGAACCAAGGGTTTTTTTTGCTTAAATAAAATTTTTTTCAAATTCTTTAGAAAACTAGTTTAAATCATAATCCAACACCAATTTTACAAATACCATAAACTAAGCTTATATACCCAAAACACAAAAAGTCCTCTTTCCACTATTTTAGAAAGAGAACTTTTTCTTTAGGAGAAATAACTTTATTTTTAATCGATTCGTGATAGCTCAGCTGGCACTGTTAAGTAATAAGTTGCAGTCAAGCTTGCTTTGCCTTGATTAACAAAAATCTCGATGGAATTTTTATCTAAAATAACATCCAATTCTTTAGCTTCAATATCTACATACCGTCGGCTTGTATCCTGTTCTTCTTCACCTAGAATTTTTTGAACAAGATGGCTACGATCAATGTAAACTTGCTGCGCATTACTGACATAACCAAATTCAAGATAATCTGTATCATTTCCTAAGCGGTAATGACAATCTTTATCTATTTGGATTTGATATTGGCCTTTTTTAACAGGGAATTGTCTTAGTTTGCCATCTTCCAATCTTAGAATTCTAGGTAAAGTCATGGCACATGCCCATTTGTGTTCTTGGTCATGGGTTGGAAGGGTACGCCCCCATGTCTGCATCCAAGCAATCAGGATACGACGATTTTGATCGTCCAACAATGTTTGAGGCGCATAGAAGTCTTGGCCATGATCAATTTCTTGAACTGATTCTGGGATAAAACGTTTTTCTCCCCAATCTACCTTACCCGTGAACAAAACCGATGAGTTGATGTTATGATATGAGTCTCCCTCACGCTGATAACGCATGGGTGACATAATAAGGCAATCTTTCCCCTCTAACTCGAAGTAATCTGGGCATTCCCACATGAAGCCTTGGTGTTCTACCCCTTTTAAAAAGATGGATTCGAACTGCCATTCTACTAGGTTATCGGACCCTAGTAGAACGATACAGCCCACATTATCCTTGTGTTTGGCAGCTACTACGGAGTAATAGCGTCCATCTTTTTCAAAGAGTTTTGGATCACGAAAATCAGCAGCAATCAACTCATCTGGCAAGTCTGCTCCAGTTGCAACTGGATTTTGTTCAATCTTTTCAAAGTGAATCCCGTCGTCTGAAAATGCTATATTTTGCACTTGACGAACACCTGTTTCTTCTTCGATATGCCCAGTATACATGAGCCAGAGGCGATCATCCTTGACAATGGCAGAACCTGAGAAACATCCATTGCGGTCATAATCTTGGTCAGGAGCAAGTGCCACCGGCAAGTGCTCCCAAGTCATCAAGTCCTTACTTTTAGCATGTCCCCAGTGCATAGGCCCCCAAACACTATCATAAGGATAGAATTGATAAAAGAGATGGTATTCTCCACGAAAATAGACAAATCCATTTGGATCATTGATCCAACCAATCTCAGCTGAAAAATGTTCTTCAGGCTTATATTGAGTATTTACGAGATGTTTATTTTCTGCTATAAAACGATTGGCTTTTTCTACTGTGTATTTCTTATCTCCCATAATCAACCTCTAGTTTTTGTTTGCTTGGTATTGGTCGTAGTATTTTTGTTTAATAGCGAGGTAATCTGAAAGTCCGTATTTTTCAAGTTCTTTCTTGTAATCATCCCACTCAGCATCAATATTGCCATTTACAATCCATTCAGCGCGCTTGCGGTAGATATAGTCATTCATATCTGCCTCGATGTGGGCAATCTTATCCAGATCTTCCTGTGTCATAAAGACTCTTGGATAGTTATTGTCATTGCTCATGTAAGGAACATAATATTCTTTGATAAGATCCAAACGCCATTTGGCATCATCTGGCATAGTTGTCACTTTACCATAGTATGAATCTAGGATAGCTAGTGGTCCTCCTACTTCAGTCTTTTGACGAAGTTCTGCTGGTGCAGTTCCGTTTAGTGGTAAGTGTTTGAGGCTGTTAGTTGCTTGGTCAAATTCAAAGATATTTTGTTGCTTGTCATCTCCGTAAGTTCCCCAGTTATTTTGCACAGATTGGAGTGGAGCGTATTGTGCATCAATCCATTTAGCTGTCAATTCTAGGTTTTTGTTTACACTGGTAATAACCATCTTGTCACGTGCAAATCCCATACCGTTTGTACGAGCTACGTGTTTTTGACCACTTGGTCCAGCAAGTACTGGTAAAACATCATAACTTTCGTTACTTCCAGTAACATTATTCTTATCCCATGTAAAGTAAACACCAAATTTCTGATCATGACCTTTAGCAATGTAACTATTCCAATCATGTTCGAAAGCTTCTTTATCAATCAAGCCTTTTTCTTGCAATTGACGGATAAATTTGACACCTTCTTTATAGTTATCGTTATCTGCTGTGAAATCAACTTTGCCATCATTTCCTACTACTAAATGATCATCGTTATCCCCTATACCAAATGCAGCAAATAGGAATTTAAAATCTTCGTTTCCGTTACCACTAATAAATGAAAATGGAATTTCATCAGCCTCTCCATTTCCATTTGGATCCCCGTTTTTGAAAGCTTCTAGGACTTTAATCAAATCATCAGTAGTTTTTGGCATTTCAAGACCAAGTTTCTTAAGCCAATCTTTGTTAATCCAAGCCATATCGTTGACGCTTTGAATAGACTCTTTACCATCTCCAAGCTCTTCAATCCATGGGAATGAGTAAATGTGCCCATCAGGTGCTGTCATCAAGGCCTTGTACTCTGGTTTCTCATCCAAAATTTTCTTAAGATTTGGCATGTATTTATCAATCAAATCTTCAACTGGAATAATAACACCTTTTTTAGCCCAGTTCATCAAGTCCACATCTGAAGCTCCGTCGTTGTGGATAGCATCTGGTAAATCACCACTAGAAATATCCAAGTTACGTTTTTCTGCAAAGTCGGATTGGTAGTTGGTCCAGTCAATATGAACGCCAGTTTCCTTCTCCAAACGTTGCAAAATTAACTTTTCATTTGGGTCTTTAGGAGATAACGGTGAACTGGCTGTCATAAACTTCAATGTTTTCTTTTCTTGAAGCGGGAATGTTACACCTTCCAACTTATAATCTGGACTTGAAGCTGTATTTTTTGAGCCACAGGCTGCAAGTACTGCTAAACTAGCTGTCAACAAAACTGCTGATTTTGAGAATGTTTTGAATTTCATGAGAAAACTCCTTTTATTTTTTCTTTTTTTATCCTTTAAGTGAACCAGCCATAATTCCTTTATCAAAGTATTTTTGGAAGAATGGATACATAACAATCAATGGCAAGCTGGAAATGACAATAGTTGCGTATTTAATCAATTCAGCTAAACGTTTCATTTCATTCATAGCCGCTTGTGCTCCAATCATGTCTTGACCTGGTTGGCTCTGAATGAGAATTTTACGAAGTACTAGTTGCAATGGTTCCAAGTTTGGATCCTTGATATAAATCATTGCATCAAAGTATGAGTTCCACTGGCCGACAAAAGCATAGAGGAAGAGAACAAACATAATTGGTTTTGCAAGAGGAAGCATGATTTTGAAGAAAATCTGTAAATCATTTGCACCATCAATGACCGCTGCTTCAACTAATTCTTCAGGCAATCCTTGGAAATAAGCCCTAGCAAGAATAATATTCCAAACATTGACAGCACCTGGAACAATGATAGCCCATGGAGTATTCAGCATGCCCAAATCTTTTACCAGCAAGTAAGTTGGGACTAAACCACCACCAAAGAACATGGTTACAATCAAGAAGTAGTTAATCCAACGGCGCCCTACCAAGTCTTTCTTAGAAAGAGGATAAGCTGTAAACACAGATAGCAAGACTGTTAAAGCCGCAAAGCCAAAAGAGTATAGTAGAGAATTGATAAAACCTCTTAGAATAGATTGGTCACTGAATACACGCTGGTAACCTTCTACCGTCCAATCGGCTGGATTAAAGCTAATCCCTCTACTAACCAGAACCTTAGGATCCATAAAGGATGCTACGACGATATAAAGTAAAGGAAGTAAGGTTATCAAAACGATAAAGACAATAATGATTTTATTTAAGAGTAAGATACGTCTATCAAATTTTGTATCCATAATCGAATTTTTCATGCTTCCCTCCTTAAATTCCTTCACCATTATTCACGCGTTTAACGATTTGGTTAACCGCGACTAGCAATACTACGTTAATCACTGCATTAAACAAACCAACCGCTGTTGAGTAAGAATAGTCTCCTGATACAAGACCAACTTTATAGACATATGTAGAGATAATTTCAGAAGTTGGCAAGTTCAACGATGTCTGCATCAGGAATGCTTTTTCATATCCGACATTCATGATTCCACCTGCAGCTAAAACAAATTGGATAACCATAATAGGCTTAAGAGCTGGAATATCAATGTGCCAGATTCGTTGGAAGATATTGGCTCCATCCAGTCGTGCTGCTTCTACTAAGGCTGGATCTACATTTACCAACGTTGCCGTGTAGAGCGTTGAAGCCCACCCCATTCCTTGCCAGATACCACTAAAGATGTATAAAGGTCTAAAGAAGTCTGGATTTGTCAAGAAGTCAGCCTTCATTCCAAACATAGAGAGAAAATTGTTAATTGGTCCTCCCACTGAAAAGAAAAGGAAAATCATACCAACGATAACAACGACTGAGATAAAGTTTGGTGCGTATAAAATGAGCTGAATTCGTTTTTTAACTTTTTCACTCAAGAGTTGATTGAGCATAATAGCAAGAATGATTGGTGGTAAAAAGCCAAGCAATAAACCATAGATACTTAATTTTAAAGTATTGGCTAACAAGATACCAAAGTTGGGAGAGGATATGAATTTTGTAAACTCAGAAAAACCAATCCAATCACTCCCTAAAATTCCTTTTAAGGGATTGTAATCTTTAAATGCGATTAAAACCCCGTACATAGGAATGTATTTAAAGATAAAGGTTAAAACTAAACCAGGGACAGTCATCAATAACAAGAGTTTTTGTTTCTTGATTCTTTCCCAAAGAGAAACTTGCTTCGCTTTGCTATTCATAGCAACCTCCTTTTTTGAAACGTTTCATTTTTGGTCGAAAAAGATAACGCTTGGCGCTGTCTATTTGCTTTGTTTTTGAAACGTTTCATTTTTGTTTTAAAAAAATAAATCTTTTTTTATCTGAATTCATTCTAACATTGTTAGCGTTTTCTGTCAAGACTTATTTTCATTTTTTGTTGTTTTTCCTTCAACAAATTTCACTGGTAGGATTGTCTGCAAATTAACAGTCTTTCCATCAATAATATCAAACAAAATCCGAACCGCTTCTTTTGCCATTTCTTCCAATGGTTGTTCAATAGTTGAAAGTAGATAATCTCTATCTCCAGCCATTTTAATTCCATCGTATCCAATAATTTGGACATCATGAGGAATACGTTTACCATTTTTTTCTAGTATATCAATAACATCTAAAGCTGCAAAGTCGTTAATTGTAAAAATTCCATCTATAGAATGATTGTCTTCCAAGAAACTCTCTAGCTTTCCATGATAGTCAGTAACTGTCTCATCCAAATCAAAAATACTAAGAGGTATTTTATGCTCTTGGACATACTTTTCAAAGGAAATTCTACGACGTTTGGTTTCATTAATGGTTGTATTATGTCCGCCCACAAAGGCTAAATGCTGACATCCTTTACTAATTAATTGTTTAGCTGCTTCTCTTCCACCTGCATCATTATCTGATGAAACACAAGGAATGGCAATATCTGAGTATGTGCGGTCAATACTAACAAAGGGAATTCCTGACGTCAAGTAATGTTCAATTGGACTATAGGTAATGGCAACCACTCCATCAACTTTATTATGACGCAACATCTCCAGATAGTCTTGCTCTCTATTTGTACCATTGATAGAACATAAGAGTAATTTGTTATTTCTCTTATAGACTTCATTTTCCACATGCATAGCAAATTCTGAAAAGAAGGGATGCCAGATACTTGGTACAATGATTGCAATCGTTTCTGTTCGATTTTTTTTCATTCCTCTAGCATAGTAATCTGGAATGTAATTCAAAGTTTTAATCGCTTGCTCCACTTTTTTCAAGGTTACTTCTTTAATGCCTTTTTCTTTATTAATCACACGTGAAACTGTTCCAACACTAACTCCTGCTTCTAAAGCAACATCTTTCATGGTAATTGATTTTCTTTGTTCTACCATCTTATCACCTCCTTTCAATATATAGTATCATGCAAACGCTTTTTTAGCAACTATTTCTCAATCATTTTTGTCCAGACCCTTTTTCCCATCATGAATAAAATCACTCCAATCGGCTTTCTAAAATCCCATCAATTTCATATATAGGAATCTACCAACCACAGGAAAAGACTTTGTTTGCTTTCTATCTCCTCTTTTTCATAATATATTTCCGTACAGGTGCTTCAACCATTTGAACGATTTCAAATCCTTCTTTTTGGTAAAGATTGTAAGCTGTTTGATTTGCTTCGAGGACATTTAAAGAAATACTGTCTATATCTTCATTTTCAAAGGCCAAACTAACAAATTTCCTTAAAGCCTGCCTACCTAAGCCCTGCCCCTGTTTCTGGGGGTTAATAAAGAATCTTCCAATATGAAGATTGCTGTCTTCTAGCCTGATTTTCTGGATAAGCCCGACAAACTCGTGTCCATCAAAGATTGAAAAGACTCCTTCCAAGTCTTGCAAGGCTTGAAGGGTCAGTGGAAAAGGAATCCTTGGTCCCATCCATTGTTCTTGAAAGGATTTGCCAAGGGAGTTGGACCATTGGCATACGAGCTGAGCGTTTTCTGTGCTCACCTTTTCTTCAAAACGAATTATCATCTTGACCTCACCATCTTATCTATGTCTCTCCATTATACTACTTCTCCTATTTTTTACGAATAGATAAGTATGATTGATATTTATTTTTTTCTTGTCGGGAGTATTCTCGCTTCCTTTCTTGGTTTGGTCATTGACCGTTTTCCAGAGCAATCCATTATCAGTCCAGCCAGTCACTGCGATTCCTGTCAGACTCGCTTGCGTTCCTTAGATTTGATTCCGATTCTCTCGCAGGTGCTCAATCACTTTCGCTGTCGCTACTGCAAGGCTCCTTATCCAGTCTGGTATGCCCTTTTGGAACTAGGCTTAGGTCTCCTCTTTCTGGCTTGGTCTTGGGGATTACTTTCCTTGAGTCAAGTCATCCTAATCACTGCTGGTTTGACCTTGGGCATCTACGACTTTCACCATCAGGAATATCCCCTACTGGTCTGGATGATTTTCCACCTAATCCTAATGGTCTGCTCTGGCTGGAATCTAGTCATGGTCTTCTTCCTTGCCCTTGGAATTTTAGCTCATTTTATCGATATCCGCATGGGCGCAGGGGATTTTCTCTTTTTGGCTTCTTGCGCTCTCGTCTTTAGTGCGACAGAATTACTCATCTTGATTCAGTTTGCTTCTGCGGCGGGGATTCTAGCCTTTCTCCTGCAAAAGAAAAAGGAAAGACTTCCTTTTGTGCCTTTCCTCTTGCTTGCTGCTTGTGTGATTATTTTTGGTAAGCTACTGCTTGTTTGATAAAGTCCAATTTCTGCCATATGTCCTTCATGAAATTATTTCACAGTTGAATTATAAATTATTTCTTTTGTACAAAGGAATGATGTTATCAAATCGATCTGTTCTTTTATCTTCTTGATACTGATCAAAAAATTTCATTTCGACTGAAAATATTTCGCTTATAAACTGTAAACGAATACTTTGTTTAGACATTATAGTCGCTAGACTGACTAGATGATTACTCAAAACGACGTCCAGGATACTCTTTACTTTGCTTGGTTTTTTTACAAAAATTTGATCATCCAAAGGTTCAATCATTTTGTAACCTTTTTGCGCAATTTGACGATAAAAGTAAGAATGTTGCTTTGGAGTCAATAATCCTAACTTAAAAGCTCGATACTCTAAAGCCTGTATCGAAACATTCAAATCCGACTTCAATAAAATATAACTATCAGGATTGCTGACACGCTTGCCAACCTTCTCTTCAAATTTGACTAAAAACTCTTCTTTTGGCAATAAAAAACATGATGCAAAATAATTTGCTTCTTGCTCCAAACGATCGCCATCTTCATTCATATCTTTACATTTGTGTAAAAGAATATGTCCTAGCTCATGAGCTAAGTCAAAATTTCGACGTACAGATGATTTATTCGTCCCCAACACAATATAAGGTCTTCCCAATTTTGACCATGCGCTATAAGCATCAGCTTGACCATTAATTAATCGTTCCACGATATAGATGCCTGAACGTTCTAATTTATAAAGCAAATCATGATTATCTTTTGAAATACCTAATTTTTCCCTGGCATAAAGAGCCAATTCCTCAATAGATTCTTCCTTATGATAAGATTCACTCACTACATTACTTAGGTCATGAATTGTAATATTAGGTATAATTACAAAACTTTCAAAATAATCAATCAAACTATCTACCTTATGTAAATACATAGTTTGAATATCTATTGTTTTCCGTGTTGCTAGATCTGCATTTCTAAAGGCAATTACAGAAGAATCAAATCGAATGCTCTCTTCTTCCTGTTCAAAATAAGTTAAATCAACATGAAATTGGTTGGCCAAATGCATTTTGGTTGATAATTTAGGTTTCGTTTCGTTGGACTCAAACTGCCAAATGGCTTGTTCCGTTAAATTAATTCTCTGAGCCAATTCTGCTCTACTTAAACCATTTAACAGCCGTAATTCTTTCAATACCCGACCATTAAACATTTACATACTCCTTACTACTTTTGACCTTCTTGTTTTTCTATTCTTGGAATAATTTCAAAATCTTCTGTTTCCGATAATTCTGAAAAATTAGGAATATTTTGATATTTAGCTTCTTCGAAATGGTACGAACTTGATTGAATATACTCAGACAAATCCTGAATCAAGTGTAACTGACCAGTTCGTGCATCAGGCATAACAACATCTACAGATATAATATTGTTTTCTGAGTCCGCCTCATAAGTTAAAATCATAAATTTTTCGATATTCGAATTTTTGGTAGCTTGTTCAATTTCTTGAATCATTTCATCAGAAACTAACTCCATCTGAATTGGAAAAGAATGACTATCTTCATCATTTTTGTAGGAAGAATGTTGATTAAGATAAAGTGTATTCATCCGAGCATATTCAAATAAGTAGCCACTCTTATTTTTTTGTACCAAAGGAAATTGGCTCGTAAGTCGCTTCTTACCCTTTATAATTAACAATACTTTCCCATATTTTTCTGTATTTGTTTCAAATTCTAAATATCCCCAAGTCTGTCCTGCTAATTGTAATTTATACTCAAACAAATCTGCTGATGCAAATGCATTATCAATATGATTAGGTCGCGTCCATGCATAACCATTCGACACTTTCATTGTCTCTCTTTTTTCTAGACGTTCATCTACATAATCTTTTTGCCCTTTCATCAAAGTATCTACAATTTTTTGTGCCTCAAGCGAATCAAAGAGATCCTGATTCAACATAATTCTTCCTCCTCCGAATACTTTTTAATGAATTATATCATTTTCTTAAAGAAATTACTACAATAATTAGCTTTTTCTTAAAGTTATATATTAGAGTAATTTAGCAAATGATATCTAAAACCAGCTTTTCTCCTGCAAAAGAAAAAGGAAAGACTTCCTTTCGTGCCTTTCCTCTTACTCGCTGCTTGTGTGATTATTTTTGGTAAGCTACTGCTTGTTTGATAAAGTCCTGAATCGGCTCTCCTTGGTGGAGGGCTTTTACAATTTTCGAACCGACAATAACACCATCCGATACCGCATTGAAGCGTTCTACATCAGCTTGACTAGATACGCCAAATCCTGTCAAGACTGGGATATCGGCCACTTGATGAAGTTGTGCCAAGTGCTTGTCCAAATCTGCGCGGTAATTGCCTGATTTCCCTGTCACCCCATTGATGGCAACCGCATAGACGAATCCTTCTGCCCCATCAATCAACTCTTTCTGACGCTCAAGCCCTGTCGTCAAACTAACTAGAGGAATCAAGGCGATGTCTGTATCTGCCAAAAATGGTTCTACAAAGTTGGCATGCTCATGAGGCAGGTCTGGGATAATCAAGCCCTTCACAGCTGTATCAGCCAGATCTTTGACAAAATTCTCCACACCGTACTGAAAGAGGGGGTTGAAGTAGGTCATGATGACCAGTGGAACCTCTGTTTCAATTGTTTTCAAGGTTTCAACCAAAGCCTGGGTAGAGGTCCCGTGGGCTAAACTGCGCAGGCCAGCTTCTTCGATAACAGGTCCATCTGCAACAGGATCTGAAAAGGGAATGCCCACTTCAATTGCAGAGACACCTAAATCTTCTAAAAAGTGAATTGTTTCCCCAAGTCCATCCAAACCTTTCTCATGGTCTCCAGCCATGATATAGGGAACGAAAATTCCTTTTCCAGCTGCTTTTATAGCGTTTAATTTTTCTGTTAGTGTCTTAGGCATGAGCTTCTCCCTTCTTTGCTGCATCTGCTTCCAAGCGGTCCTTGACTTGAACCACATCCTTGTCCCCACGACCTGATAGACAGACAATCATAGACTTGTCTGGTCCAAGTTCTTTGGCCAATTTCACCGCAAAGGCGATAGCATGACTCGATTCCAAGGCTGGGATAATCCCTTCCACACGAGACAAGAGTTGGAATCCTTCCAAGGCTTCTTCGTCTGTTACAGGGACATAGCTGGCACGTTTAATATCGTGGTAGTGAGAATGCTCTGGACCGATACCAGGATAGTCCAAACCTGCTGAGATAGAGAAGGCTTCAAGAATTTGACCATGGGCATCTTGGAGCACATCCATGAGGGAACCGTGAAGGACACCTGGACGACCCTTGGTCAAGGTAGCTGCGTGGTGCTCTGTATCCACACCAAGTCCAGCCGCTTCAGCTCCATACATAGCTACAGACTCATCTTCTACAAAGGGATGGAAGAGCCCAATAGCATTAGATCCACCACCAACACAGGCTACTAGGGCATCGGGCAGATTTTGACCTGTCATATCGCGATACTGTTGTTTAGCTTCGCGACCGATGACACTTTGGAAGTCACGAACGATTTCTGGAAATGGATGAGGCCCCAAGGCAGAACCAAGGATATAGTGGGTATCGTCGATATTAGCCACCCATGAACGAAGGGCTGCATTGACCGCATCCTTGAGCACGCGCGAACCATCTGTTACAGCCTCGACCTTGGCTCCCAAAAGCTCCATGCGGAAGACATTGAGGGCTTGGCGTTTGACATCTTCCTCACCCATGTAGATGGTACATTCCATGTTAAAGAGGGCCGCAGCAGTTGCAGTTGCCACACCGTGCTGACCAGCACCCGTTTCTGCGATAATTTTCTTTTTACCCATGCGTTTGGCAAGCCAAACTTGTCCTAAGGCATTGTTAATCTTGTGGGCTCCTGTATGGTTAAGGTCTTCCCGTTTGAGATAAATCTTGGCTCCGCCGATATGCTGGGTCAAGTTTTTTGCGTAATAAAGAGGAGTTTCACGTCCTACGTACTGGCGCAAAAGCTGGTTTAATTCCTCTTGGAAACTTGGGTCTGCCTGACTTTCACGGTAGGCCTTCTCCAACTCCAAAACTGCTGTCATCAATATTTCTGGGACAAAACGTCCGCCGAATTTTCCGTAAAATCCATCTTTATTTGGTTCCTGATATGCCATGCTTTACCCTCTCTATAAATCTTCTAATCTTTTCATGATCTTTTTGTCCATCTGTCTCCACTCCGCTTGATACATCTACTGCATAGGGAGTAAAGTGTTGAATTGCTTTTACTACATTGTCTTCATTAAGCCCACCTGCGATAAAGAAAGACTGAGTTAATCCAGTCGTATCCAGTTGAGCCCAGTCAAAGGTCTGGCCACTTCCTGCCACAGGGGCATCAAAGAGTAGATAATCTGCCTGAGAATTGGGGACATGCCCATTTCCATCTACCTGCACAGCCTGAATACTGGCACAAGGCAAATTCTCAAATAAATCATCTGCCACCTGACCGTGAACTTGAACCAAGTCCAAGCCAACTTTGTCAATCGCTTCTAGCAGTTCTGCCCGACTTGGTGAAACAAATACACCAACCTTTTTCACATCCGCAGGAATAAGCTTTGCCAGCACAGCTGCCTCTTCTAAAGTCACCTGTCTTTTACTAGGTGCAAAGACAAAACCGATATAATCGGCTCCTGCTGAAACGGCTGTTTCCACCGCTTCTTTGGTCGATAGTCCACAAATTTTAACCTTTGTCAATCTGCAACTCCTTGGTTCTCTGGGCTACATCTTCTGCCTGCATGAGAGCTGTCCCTACTAAAATTCCGTTAAAGTATGGCGCTAGTCGTTCCGCATCCTGCCCTGTGAAAATAGCAGATTCAGAAATGTAATAACGTCCTTCCTTAAAGTGTTGGGACAAGTCTACACTGGTCTGCAAGTCGACTTCAAAGGTAGTCAAATTGCGATTATTGACCCCGATAATCTGGGCACCAAGTCTGTGAGCCACTTCTAGTTCAGCTAGATTGTGGGTTTCCACTAAGACTTCCAGACCAAGTTCCGTCGCGTAGTCATAAAGTTCCTTAAGACGTTCTTCTGACAAGGCTGCCACAATGAGCAAGATGACTGTCGCACCTGCATTGCGAGCGCGGATGATTTGCTTTTCATCGATGATAAAGTCCTTGTTGAGCGTCGGAATGTTTACCTGACTGGAAATCTCCCTTAGATAATCCAAATGACCTTTAAAGAAAACCTCATCTGTCAAAACAGAAATCATCACTGCACCATTTGCTTCATAAGTCTGGGCCTGTTGCACAATATCCACATCGAGATTGATATCTCCCAAACTAGGGCTAGCTTTCTTGACCTCAGCGATTACCTGCAAGCGGTCCTGATGATTCTTCAAAAATTCTGCCAAGCGATAGGTCTGGCGCAGAGGCTGGATTTGCTCCAGCTTCATCTGCTCCACCTCACGCGCCTTCTGCTCTAAGATTCGTGCTAAAAATTCCTGACTCATTTTTGGTACTCCTGTAACAGTCTGAGTTTTTCAAGGGCCTTGCCTCTAGCAATCACTTGACGGGCCAAGGCAACTCCTTCCTTGATGCTATCAATCTTACCATTAGCATAGAAACCAAGACCAGCATTCAAGACTGTCGTTTCCAAGAATGGACTTGCTTCGTTTTTCAGAACGCTGAGCAAAATTTCTGCATTTTCCTGAGCATTCCCACCACGAATATCTTCCATAGCATAGCCTTCCATTCCCAAATCCTCTGGAGTAAAGCTTGACAAACTGATTTCGCCATTTTCAAGAAGTGCAATCTTGGTTGTTCCGTTCAAGCCAGCTTCATCCAACCCTTCTGGTCCAGCAACCACGATGGCACGTTTGCGACCCATATTTTTCAAAACCTGAGCTGTACTTTCTAGGAGTTCTGGACGACTAATTCCAAGAAGCTGTGTTTCTAAAGCCATTGGATGAATCAGTGGACCAGTCAAATTCATAATCGTTGGAATTCCCAATTCCAAACGAGCTGGCATGATGTATTTCATAGCTGGGTGCATATTTTTAGCGAAGAGAAAGACGATTCCAGTTTTATCAAAGACCTTACCTAGTTCAGCTGGTTTGAGGTCAAGATTGATTCCCAAGGCTTCGAGGACATCTGCGGAGCCAGATTTAGAAGAAATCGAGCGGTTACCATGCTTGGCCATGTGAATACCGCCACCAGCCAAGACAAAGGCTGCAGTTGTGGAAATATTAAAACTGAAAGACTTGTCCCCACCTGTACCACAGTTGTCCATGGCATCATGAATCTCAGTTGGAATATGCTGGGCATGTCCTCTCATGACTTGGGCAATGGCTGTGCGTTCTTCAGGTGTTTCCCCCTTCATCTTAAGAGCTAAGAGGAGAGAAGCAATCTGCGCTTCAGTTACACGCCCAGTTACGATACGCTCAATGACATCCATCATTTCCACACCTGATAAATTTTCAAATTTTGCTAGTTTTTCAATAATCTCTTTCATCCTAGTTTCCTCACTTTACAACCTTCTCGATAAAATTCCGAATAGAAGACAAGCCGTCTGGCGTTCCAATGCTCTCTGGATGGTACTGGAAGCCATAAATCGGTAGGTTTTTATGTTGAATCCCCATGATGGCTTGGTCATCAGTCGAACGAGCTGTCACTTCAAAGTCTTCTGGCATTTCCTCAATCAAAATACTGTGATAACGCATGACCGCACGGCCATCCTCAATACCTTGATACAAAACAGATGGCGCTTCAAAGTTGATATTGCTCTGTTTCCCATGCATGACTTTTGGAGCCAAACCTAGCTTACCACCAAAGACTTCTGCAATGGCTTGGTGACCCAAACAAATCCCTAGAATCGGCTTCTTGCCTGCAAAATCACAAATCATGTCTTCCATCTTTCCAGCATCAACTGGCCAACCAGGACCAGGAGAAAAGACCAGACCATCTGCTTTTTCAGCTTCTTCATACAGCTTGGAATCATCATTTCTCAGAACCTGAACTTCTGCAAAATTCCCAATGTATTGGGCCAAGTTATAGGTAAAAGAATCATAGTTGTCAATCAATAAAATCATGGTCTTAGTTCTCCAATTCTAGTCATAGATTTTGCTTTGTTAATGGTTTCTTGGTATTCGTTTTGGGCGATAGAGTCGTAGACAATCCCTGCCCCAGCCTGCACATAGGCTCTTTGATTTTTGAGAATCATGGTTCGGATGGCAATGGCCAAATCCATATCACCCGTCGCAGACAAGTAGCCGATTGCTCCCGCGTATACGCCCCGTTTTTCTGTTTCCAGTTCATAGATGCGTCTCATAGCTCGAATCTTTGGTGCTCCAGAAACTGTTCCAGCAGGAAGTGTTGATTTCAAGGCATCCATAGCAGTGAGTTCTGGAAGCAAACGTCCCTTGACCACGCTGGTCAAATGCATAACATAGCGGAAGAGCTCCACCTTCATATACTTAGTAACTTGGACACTGGCCGTTTCAGAGATGCGGCCAATATCGTTACGCCCCAAGTCTACCAACATTCGATGTTCTGCTGTTTCCTTCTCATCAGAGAGGAGGTCAGTCGCCAAGGTCTTGTCTTCTTCATCCGTAGCCCCTCTTGGTCGCGTCCCTGCAATCGGATTGGTTGTCACGATGCCATTTTTGACAGAAACTAAACTTTCTGGACTAGCTCCGATGATTTGATAATCCCCAAAATCATAGAAATAAAGGTAATTAGAAGGATTAGTCACGCGGAGATTTCTGTAGAAGTCAAATGGATTTCCAGTAACTTCTGCTGAGAAACGCTGGCTGAGTACACATTGGAACATATCTCCGTTACGAATCAAGTCACGAGCTGTTTCTACCATTCCCTCAAACTTATGTGGAGCGATATGCGGTTTGAAGTCTAACGGAGATAGATCCAAGTCTTCAAATTCATTTGGAGCAGGAATGCGTAATTCCTCAAGCACTTGGTTCAAGGATTTTTCCAAGGCCTCTTGACTGCGCTCACTATAGAGAGCATCCTCGATGACATGAATTTTTTCCTTCTTGTGGTCAAAGACAATGTAACTCTCATAGACGAAGAAATGCATGTCTGGCGTTCCAATTGTATCTTCAGGAATTTGACCAATTTCTTCATAAAGCGAAATCATATCGTAACCAACAAAACCAATAGCTCCACCACCAAAAGGGAGCTCTGAATGGTGCTGGCTCTTATGAGTCACTTCATAAAGGAAATCCAAGGGATCCTGATCAATCATTTTCCCATTTTGGTAAAGAACTCCATTTTCAAACTTAATCTCAAAAACAGGATTATAGGCTAAGATAGAAAAACGAGCTGTTTCCTTGTCTCTCGGAATACTCTCTAAGATAACCTTGTGTTGTCCCTTTAAGCGCATATAAGCTAAGATTGGTGATAAGACATCTCCATGAATGATTCGTTCCATTGTAATTTCCCTTTCAGTTCTACTTCTAGTCCGTGGCGACTGTATGAAAAATCCCCACGCAAAATAACTTGCGTGAGGACGAAATTCGCGGTGCCACCTCAATTATAGGATTTCTCCTATCTCTCATTCCTGTCTTAGAAAGATTCTGTAACAGGCTGTGCGATAAAGGGCACTCCCTTGAGAATGATGTTTTCTTCTCTCGTTTCAGATGGACCCAACCTTACAGTTTTCTCTGCTTGTTTTCAGCAACCACAAGCTCTCTGTGAGAGAAAGGACTGTAATTTTTCCATCTTTTATTTTTTAGCTTCTAGGTAGTCTGCAATCGCAGCTACGTCCTTGTCTCCACGACCAGAGACATTGATGAAGAGATGTTCATCTCGGTACACCTTTATACTCTTCGAAAATCTCTTCAAACCGCGTCAACTTCACCTTGCCGTAGGTANNATTTTCATTGAGTATTACTAGCTTTTTCCATATTAATTCAGCTTTTTGTTTATTTTTAGTAACAGGCAAGGAGCTGTAGATAAAACTCAAGTTCATCAAAGCGACTTAAGGCCCTAATAAAAGATAAACAAAATGACGGATAGAAAAAAGCCCACACACGGAATCTACTTCCATGTGAGGGCGTTGGTAACGCGGTGCCACCTCAATTATAAAGGAACTATCTCCTTTACATCTCTGCCTTGTCTAACAACAAGCTGCACTGTAAGGTGTGCGCACCGAATTTTCATTGTTTCAAATTCATTTTTTAAATCAGCCCACTTTCACTACTTCCAACCACCTATTCACAATCACCACAGGCTCCCTGAAGATCAAAAATAGTTACTTTTCTGATTTGTTGAACTTATTTTAATACTTTGTTTTTTCTTTGTCAAGACTTTTTTACGATTTTTTTGAAAATATCATTCGAATGTGACCATGTCTTCCTTAGATCGAACATGAACATGTCCCACTTGTTAGAAATTGGATCCAACTCAATAGAAACTGAATGGAGGCTAAACAGAACTTATTTTAGAACACTCCATCTTTTCCACTAGGATTTTCAAGAATTAAACAATACTAGAAACTCTGTCTCCTAACAAATTTAGGAGAAACTTCAACAGATGTGACACTTTCCCCTTTAATAATTGCTAAAACACCTTCTATCATTTCTTTAGCCAATTTAACATAATTGGGAGCAATTGTAGACAAAGCTGGAGTATAATACTGAGAAATAGGAATATTATCAAATCCAATGATAGAAATATCATCTGGAATAAGAATTCCTTTCTCATAGCACGCACGAATCAAGCCCTGAACCTTTTCATCTCCTGAAACAAAAATAATGTCCGGATCATTTTGGGTAGTCAAGTGCTGCATTGCATAAGAATAAACTGAATCAATTGTAGATAAGCCATAAATGACTTTTAAATCCATAAAGTAATTTTTATCATTCAGAAAAGAACGCACACCTCTTTCACGATCCTTATTAACATGAGATTCTCCTCCCATAAGCAACCACATATTTTTAAATTTTTCTTCAGTTACAGCTTTCATCATATCATAAGTAGCTTGAAAATTATTATTAGATACATAGACTACTCCAGACGTTTGAGATTCACCGAAAACAAGAAAAGGCATATGGTTCTTCTTTAAATACTGAATTCTGATATCATCTACACTTTCATAAAAAACAATAACACCATCTACTAGGCTACCTGTGCTTGATATAATTGAATTACTAATTGTATCCTCCTCTCCAAAGTACTCAACTATAGCATTAACACCATACTCTTTACAAGTTTGTAAAACTTTATCTAATAAAGTTTGAAACCAAATTAAAGGAAAAGAGTCGATTTTTTTTACAGAAATCAATATATTTATAGCTTCTTTTTTAGTTAAATTTTTTGCATACGCATTTGGAATATACGACAATTCCTCTATAACTTTTTGAATCGCTTGATAAGTTTCTTCTTTAACATTTACTCCACCATTAATAACTCGTGAAACTGTTTTTGGAGAAAAACCTGATAAACGTGCAATGTCATAAATAGTTACTTTTTTCCCATTTATATTTTTCATTTCAGTCCTCCATTACGAACATTCTAATATTACTATACAATATTTAATTTTTTTTAACAAGAGAATTTAGTAAATTATTTAAGATCCACAAATTCACAAAATTAATTTTACAAATATTCTTCCCCTTCAAAAAAGTTTAAATTGCATTTCACACCTTTATTTTTAAGAATGTTTCCAACTTCACGACAAATAAATTCATATGAGAAAAAACTACCATAAAATTGTAGATTAACTTTTTCAGTAAAATGTGTAGGATTTATAAAAAAATATAATAGCCTGTCAATGTAACATTTTAACATAGAGTTAATTTTTTCTTTAAAGATAACATTTGTTATCAACTCATCAGGAGATAAATGAAAGGCAAACACCATTTCATAAATATCATAAAAAGAAATAAATTTGTATACTTGTATCAAACAATTATTATCAAAATATTCTATTTTACCTAAATCAAAATTGATTTTATAATCTTTCATAAAAACCTCTGAGCAAAAATCTACTCAAAAATTAGATGATTAAAACATCTAAAAAACAAAAGGACAAAAACATCTGTCCCTTTGTTTACTAAATTTCAGCTAATTTCTTCGACATAAATAACACCTACAATATTAGCAATTTCTTCCATCAAACGAAGATGTTCAAATCTACCTGATAATTCCAGAGTAATAAATGACGCTATTTTTTTGTCTGGAACATCAAAGTATTCAATTCTGTCAGAATTAACATCTCCAAACGCTGTTCTTGAATCGGTCATTCTGATACCATTTTCTGCACAATAAACCAATACACGATTATAGGCTTCTGTAGATTTAACCACTATATACAATTCAATCATTTTAGAACGATTTCGTAGATATTTTTTTAGTGGTTGGAACATGGATATCACACCCCAAACAGAAATGGCTACTAAAAGAGCTCCCTCATAAAAACCTACTCCAATAGCTAATCCAATTCCTGCCGAAGCCCAAATGCCTGCTGCAGTTGTTAAACCAGTTATTTTCTTTTTATCTGTAATAAGTATTGTTCCAGCCCCAAGAAAACCAACACCTGATATAACCTGCGCACCTAAGCGTGTAGGATCTCCTGTACCAAATTTATAAGATACGTATTCATTCGTCATCATAATTAAACATGCAGCCAGACAAACAATACTATGTGTACGAATACCTGCTGGTTGAGATTTACTTCCTCTCTCTAAACCAATTACACCACCAATAACTACTGATAAAACAATCCTGACAACTATTTCAATATGTGATAACCCAAGACTAGTGGCTGTCATGATTATTTCCTTACTTTACGCCCCGGTCTTTGTGTGAAGTATAATACAGTTCCAGAAACAATCATCAGAACAATTGTATAAACAAATACCAGAGCTTGTGCATTAGATGTTGCTGTTTCATCACCTGCAGATCGAATCGTAATACCTAATGGTTGAGCTAGGGGATGGTAAAGGAATACAGATAAGTCGAAGTCAGTTAATAAAGAGTTAAAGTTTAAAGCAATAACAGAGAGAACAACCGGTAAAATAAATGGAATGATAACCTTCATCATAGTATAAAAAGGTGAAGCACCCATACTTCTTGCTGCATCTTCCATCTCATCATCAACACTAAATAAAATAGCACGTACCATTCTATAAGAAAATGGGATTTTTACAACTATATATGCAATAAGTAGAATTACCAAACTACCTACCAAAATCTGATTCAAGACAAGAAATTGTGGCTGATTAAAAGTAAATAATAAACTTACTGCTAAAAGTGTACTTGGTAGTAACCAAGGAAGTAGAGCACCATATTCAAATAAGAAATCAAAACGAGATTTATGTTTTCTGACAACACGAGCAAATACAACTGCGAGAATTGTTGCTGTTGTCGCAGCAATAATAGAATAAATAAAGCTGACCAAGAATGGAGAGAATGCCGCACTATTACTAAAGAATAAGCGATAATTTTCTAAAGTAAAGTTTGATAATGTTAAGTTACCTGTTTGAATTGCAACTGGATCTGTAAATGAGTATAATACTATAAAAATTAGTGGAAGCATGAAAACTGTGAACAATCCATATGCTACAATGTGAGCAATGATATTCCAAGGCTTAGACGCAATTTTTTGTTTTTTAAGAGGCGCTTTAGTCTTAGAGATAGAAATATAATTTCCACCTTTTTCTATCTTATTCATGATAGTAAGCAAAATTGTAGTTGCAATACCTAAAATAATTGCAAGTAAGGCAGCTAAATCACGAGAATTCCCCATCCCTGCAAATGTAATAATCATTGGATTTATAGTTTGAAATTCTTTACCACCAACAATCATGGGTGCTGCTACTGCAGATAAACCACTAAGAAAAACCATAATAGTAAGTGCAAATAGAGTTGGAATTAAGGTTGGTAACACTACTTTTCGGAAAACAGTAAATGGTTTTGCTCCCATATTTCGAGCAGCCTCAATAGTGTGATAGTCAACGCTTCGAATTGTATTTGTTAAAAACAATGTATGATTAGCCGTTCCTGAAAATGTCATAATGAATAAGACTGCACCATACCCAATAAACCAGTTAGGGTCTAAAGAAGGGATAATATTTTGTAAAAATTTTGTAATCAATCCATAAGGACCATAGACAAATTTATATCCAGTCGCTAAAACCACTCCTCCATAAATTAAAGAGGTCATATAACCTAATTTTAAAATTTTAGCACCTTTAATATCAAAGTACTCTGTAAATAGAACACAAAGAATACCTACGACATTAACTGTAATAATGAGTGAAAATGCTAACTTAAAACTGTTCATAATACTCTGAAGTGCCCTCTGAGATTTTAGAACACGATGTACAGCATCAAGGGAAAATTCTCCTCCTTTTACAAATACATTCACTACTAGATCAAAGTTTGGATAAATAATAAATGTTACTAAGAACCAGATTAACCCTAAACGAATAAGCCAATCTTTTAAATTTAATTTATGACGCATACTGCACCTCCTTAAAATTGCAGAACGTCTGATGGAGTGATAAATAATTCCACACTTTCTCCGACAGATCTAATAGCAGCCTGACTATCAATACTTGTTACATTAAGAATCTGACTTTCAGAAACTTTTATTGTATAGTGAATTGTAACTCCAGAAAACTCAACATCAATAATTGTCCCTTTTAGAGTGAAATCTTGTTCAGTTTCACGATTGAATCGAACTTTCTCTAATCGAATGTATCCTTTTTTATCTTCTAAGAAAACGCTTGTATTTTTCAATAATACTTCGTGGACTGTTTCATCGGTCAAAACATTAATATCTCCAATAAAATCACATACAAATTCAGTTTGAGAATTATGATAAATTTCTACTGGTGTACCGACCTGTTCGATGTATCCATTGTTAAAGACTGCAATTCTATCAGATAAAGTCAAGGCTTCCTCTTGATCATGAGTAACATATAAAGTAGTAATACCTAACTCTTTTTGAAGTCTTTTCAACTCTTTTCTCAAATCTACACGTAATTTTGCGTCAAGGTTTGACAATGGTTCATCTAGACAAAGAATTTTAGGTTCAAGAACCAGAGCACGAGCCAATGCTACCCTTTGTTGTTGACCCCCAGATAATTCTGATACATTACGCTGTAACTGTTGATCAGAGATCTTAATTTTTGCTGCTACTGCTGATACTTTAGCTTTAATAACATCTGGAGCTACCTTCTTAACTTTTAAACCAAATGCAATATTATCAAAAACAGTCATAGTTGGAAATAGCGCATAAGATTGAAATACAATACCAATTCCACGCTTTTCAGGTTCCAAATGAGTGACATCTGTTCCATTAACTTCAATACTTCCTGATGATGGATCTAGAAAACCTACCAATGCTCTCAAAGTAGTTGATTTACCACATCCTGAAGGCCCAAGAAATGTAAAAAATTCCCCTTCATGTATATCTAAATTCAGATTATCAATTGCAACAAAATCACCATATTTAATTTGAATATTATCAAATTTAATCATCTCACTAACTCCCTCTATTACTAAACCAAAAGCCTCTCTTTATTTCTTCCATAAATTTAGAAATAATAGAGAGACTTGGACATAAAAATTAACTCTTATTTCTTATTGTACGTATTCTAATTCAGCTTTTTCTACCCATTCATCCAAATGCTTTCCAACAGCTTCCCAGTCAATATTTTGTGGTTTCACTTGATCCACAAATTTTTTCGTATCTTCAGGTAACTCTGTTAGCGCATCTTTATTTGCAGGAATAGATCCAAAGTTCTTACTATATTCTACTTGAATTTCTGTTTGACCAAACCAATCAATAAATTCTTTAGCTAACGCTTGTTTTTTACTAGTGCTTAAAACCATAGTTTGTTCAGTTACAAATGGTACACCAATCTCAGGAGTCATAACTTTGAAAACAACATTTTGTTCTTTTTGTCCAACTAATGCACCAGAACCCCACATCATTCCATATTGTATTGGATCTTCTTTGTCTAACATCTTAACAATTGAACTTTCTCCCTTTTGAAGAGTGTATGCATTTTTCAGATATTCTTTTGCTGCTTCCCAACCTTTTTCAGAAACACCTAATTCACCTTTATCATCAAGGTATCGAACTAAGATACTTGCTAGAATTGCCCGTCCTGTTCCACCTGAGAGCCCAGAAATTGAATATTTACCTTTATACTTACTACCTAATTCAGTCCAATCTTTAGGCATTTCTTTTACATCAGGCGCTCCAATTAAAACTAATGGTTGAACAATCACAGGATTATAATAATTATCTTTATCTGATAAAGATTGATCAATTTTATCTAACCATTTAGGCTTGTACTGTACTAGTAATTTTTGATCTCTAATTTTATTTGAATCAACAGCACCAATTCCAAATACCATATCTGCAACTGCATTATTCTTCTCAGCAATAACACGGTCTGCTAATTGAGCGCCAGCGATATCAACCATTTTTATATTAAAACCAGCTTCTTTTGCTTTAGCAGTTAACCAATCACCACGACCATTTGAGACTGAGTTCGAATAGATTACTAATTCTTGACTTTTATCAGCTTTTTCTTCAGATGAAGAAGCAGTCGTAGAATTTGAACCTCCAGAGCAAGCAGCAAGTGTAGTAAGAGCAACTCCCGTTGCAAGTACAGTAGACCAAACTTTCATTTTTTTCATGATAAGTTCTCCTTTTTTATTATTTTATTTAAATTTTTCGTGATATGGAACAAATTGTCTCATATCTTCAAATACAGTATAGTCAATACGGTTTACAGTAATAGTTGAAATCTTCTCTAATAAAATTTCAGTTAATTCTGCTCTGACTTTAGTAAACTCTTCTTCCTCCTCTTCGGTTAGAGGAATCCGAAGATACCCAATTGAAATATGGAATTGATATCTATCATGATTAGGGAAACGAACACCTGCTTTTTCTGAGACATAAGTACGAATTTCTTCTAATCTCTTTGCAGAAGCTTCATCTGCAGGTTCAACTAGTATGTTTTGTTTTCCCATTTCAGTTATACGCATATGA
Organism: Streptococcus sp. 2100; assembly: GCF_013276335.1. Taxonomy (NCBI): domain Bacteria; kingdom Bacillati; phylum Bacillota; class Bacilli; order Lactobacillales; family Streptococcaceae; genus Streptococcus; species Streptococcus sp. 2100. The sequence goes on from NZ_VMKV01000017.1 coordinate 56,772, forward strand.
ATTTCTTCATCCAACAATGGAAAAATTTCAAGTTGTTTAGCAAAGTAATCATGTATTTCCTGTAAAGGTGTATCTAGAGGAAGATTACTGCTCCAAAACTCCGTTTCACGATTTTCATGGCACAACAATTCAATTACAGTCATGTGAATAGAATTCCTTGGAGTTAAAGTAAACTTATCGATAAATGGTAATTCTCTATAACGTGATTGAATAATATCAACAACTTCCATCAAATCTTGTTTAGTATAAAGATTTGCTACAACTGTATTCCCAGGGAAATGATTAAATTCCCCATTCTCTTTGAACTTAATTTTTGTTAAGTTTTTCATATAAAGACCTTCTTTTTTATATTTGACATCGGTGTCATCATGTTTACATTATACAATGAAACCGTTTCCTTTGTCAAGCGCTGTCAAACATTTTTTTAATTTATCTTTCATTAAAAGGTTAAGTAATTTTTCCAAAATACAGCACTCATATAGACAGTATCATCAATTATAGCCATTGGGATTTTTTGATTGCCAATTCCATGTATCTCTACACATGTCTTCAATCGATTTTGTTGTTCTCCAATTTAATTCCTTATATGCTTTGTCTGCATTTGCATAACAAGTTGCAACGTCTCCTGAACGTCTTGGAACTATTTTATAAGGAATAGGGATCTTATTAACACTTTCAAATGTATTTACAAGTTGTAATACACTAGTGCCTTCTCCCGAGCCTAGGTTATAGATATAAACATCTGTTTTTTCAGATACTTTTTCTAAAGCTTTTATATGTCCTATTGCTAAATCTACTACATGGATATAATCACGCACACCAGTACCATCAAGCGTATCATAATCATTTCCGAACACACTTAGCTCTGACAGCTTACCTACCGCTACTTGTGCAATATAAGGCATCAAGTTGTTAGGAATTCCTGAGGGATCTTCCCCAATAAGCCCAGACTCATGAGCACCAATTGGATTGAAATAACGAAGCAACGCAATACTCCATTCTGAATCTGCCACATGAACATCTTTTAAAATTTGCTCAAGCATCACTTTCGTATACCCATAAGGATTTGTCGCACTTGTTTGCATCGTCTCAATTAGAGGTGACTGATTGTTAATTCCATATACAGTCGCGCTTGAAGAAAAGACAATCTTTTTAACATTAAATTCTGACATCACTTCAACAAGTGCCAATGTACTCATAATATTATTTTTGTAGTACATCACAGGCTTTTGCACGGATTCTCCGACAGCTTTATAACCTGCAAAATGAATTGCAGCATCAATCGATTCTTGTTCAAATACCTTTCTCAATGCTTGTTTATCACAAACATCTAATTCGTAAAACACAGGACGTATTCCTGTAATTGCTTCAATACGGTCTAGCACCAAGATGCTAGAATTCGAAAGGTTGTCGACAATGATAACTTCCTTTCCTAAATTTAGTAATTCTACTACGGTATGGCTACCAATATAACCAGCTCCGCCTGTTACCAATATTGCCATTTGGGTTTCCTCCTAATTAATTCCAACCGACTTAACAAATCTCATAAACGCTTCATGTCCAGATGAAGTATTCTTATAAACACCTGCATCTTCTAGGACTCTCGCAAATGCTTGTCCTACTTCGTGTTGAACTACGCTATTAACCTCTTCTTTTTTAATGTTAGGATATTTTTCTTTCAATTGGTCGGCCCATTCTAAATGATAATCCGCAATTGCGTTTTCCTCTCCTAAAAGATATTTTCCAACTTCTTCTAACTCTGGTTTCAAACGAGGTGGTAATATCGCAAGTCCCATCACTTCGATTAATCCGATATTTTCCTTTTTAATATGTTGTACATCTTGATGAGGATGGAAAACACCATCTGGGTATTGTTCAGTAGTATGATTATCTCTTAGAACAATATCTAATTCATATCTCCCGTCCACTTTACGAGCAATAGGAGTCACCGTATGGTGTGGGACATCTTCAGTCATAGCAATGATGTCTACTTCTAAATCTGAATATTCTCTCCACTTATTTAGAATTTTAGTAGCTAAATCTAACAAGCGATTTTTATTTTCACTTTGTAACCTAATTACTGACATTGGCCATTTTACAATACCAGCATTAATATCCTCAAAGTCTTTAAAACGAAATTCACTCTCAAATTTTGCTTTTTCCATTGGGAAAATATGTTTCCCTCCCTGGTAGTGGTTATGACTAAGAATGGAGCCTCCTGAGATAGGAAGATCAGAATTTGAACCAGCAAAATATCCTGGCAAAATATCAACAATCTCCAATAATTGTTCAAATGTTTTAGAGGTAATAGCCATTGGTACATGTTGACTATTTAAAAATATCGCATGCTCATTAAAGTATGAGTAGGGAGAATACTGGAATCCCCATACTTCGTCACCAAGTTTCAACCGAATAATTCTATGATTCGAACGTGCTGGATAATTTATTCGCCCCTGATATCCTTCATTTTCCATACATAGTAAACATTTGGGATAATTAGTTGCTTTTACTAATTTTTCAGCAGCAATTGTTTTTGGATCTTTTTCGGGTTTTGACAAATTTATCGTAATCTCTAGCTCTCCATATTTAGTTGATGCTCTAAACTCAATATTCTTAGCAATAGCAGAAGTTTTAATATAATCACTATCTTTACTTAACTTATAAAATTCTTCAACTGCTTCTTGAGGTGATATATCATATGAACTCCAAAAAATATCATTTAATCGACTAGGTAAAGGAACTATGAAATTCATTAACTCTGCTCCTAAACATTCCTTTTCCTCAATTAAATCTTTAATTTTACCGTTTTTTAAGGCGATTTCCACTAAGCAATCTTTTATTTGTTTCAGGTCATTTTCATCGGAAATACGATCAGTTCCCTCCTCACCTATTAACGCTAGTACTCTATTTTTCACATATATTTTGTCAATTTCATTATACATTCCGTATTCAATTACTCTATCAACAAAATTATCAATAATTGTTTTCATATATTTTTCTTTCTAATTTATGTTCCCATATTTTCTATACATTATCCATTTATAAATTGCTTGCGTAGTATGAGCAATTTTATCAAGGTGATGAATAATATCTAAAGCACCAATTACTTCAGAAACGTTCCCATCATCTTCAAATATGTAATTCATTATTTTCTTTTCAATATTTATACTAAGCTCTTCTATCTCATTCTGTTTTTGTATAACAACCATATCTAAACATCCAGATTGTTCCTCTCTATAACAAGATATAGCCCTATTCATATGCAGTCCGATAACTTCATGAAGTATTTTTATTTCTGAAATAATTTTCTTCAAATTTTCATTATTTTGAATAATCTGTAGATTTTTTAAAATTTCAACAATTCTATCCCCAATACGTTCAATGTCAGTTGATATTTTTATTACACTAATAATTCTTCTTAAGTCATATGAAACAGGATGTTGTAAACAAATTAACTCAAATCCTTTTTTATCAATATTTAGAACTGACTCATTTATGATTAAATCTTCTTTAATCAATTCTACTCGTTCTTCATTTGATAAATATTCAAATAACTTCTCGTATTTATCAAGCACAGATACCCAAATAGTCTCTAAATTATTTGATAATTCTATAATTTCATTTTCTAAATATAACCTTAACATTTAGGTACCTCTTCTTAACAAAGTTCAATAGTAACAATTAATATTTTAAACAATATATCAAACATCAATAACTAGAATACTTGCATCATCCTTCTTTCCATAGATTGGATCAATAGCAGAAGAATTAAATCTCATCTTAATTAACTCTTCAAAAGTCTTATTTTGATTATTTTGATAGAATTCATAAAAGCCATCGCTCATTAAAACAATTTGTTCACTAGTAACATCTATTTGATTAATAATAGCATGGTCTAAAAATCTCTCATCCAACGAACCTATCCAGTACCCACTCGGTTGATTAGATAATTTTCTGATTTTTTGTAAAATAATTTTTTTATTTAAAGCACTATTTGTACCAATTGAATCTTTTATCTCATTTTTTCCTTTTTCAAATAAGTTATCTACTCTATGATCAGTTATTTCCATTTCGTTTACTAACATGACGCAGTCACCTAGCATCATATACTCCAACTTTTTTTCTGAAAGTTTAGCAAATATAAAAGCAAATGTTGGTAAGCGATAATACTCTGTTAATTCATATGAGTTTAAACCGATTTCATCTTTAACCTCTAGTAAAGCAGTTTCAAATATTTGTTTAAGAGTTTTTGATTCTTTACAATTAACCGACAAACTTTCTGATAAAATATGTACAACTTCTGAGACTGAATAACCTATCTCCTCTTTAGAATTATATAAATCTGTAGCTCCATCGATAATCCAAAAATACTGATTTTGTGAACCTACAGTATCCTCATTTTCTACAGAACTTCCTTGTATCGAACAAATTTTATTTATCTTTACCATAATACTTCAACCCTTTTAGTGTCAAAAGTAAACCAATTCCTGTCACTGTTAAGAATAGTTCCATAATCTTGTTCGAACCAGTCTTTGGTAATTTTTGTTTTACATCTACTATTTCTTTAGATTTATTAATATGATTTTCAGTTTCTCTGCCATCTCCAACTATTTTATAGTTTACTTCTTCTGTCTTATTATCTTGTTTATTGTCGATCTTGTCATTAATTTGTCTATTATCTTTACTTGAGTTAAACTCTCCTTTCTTCTGGTTACTATCAATTACATTATTTGAATTAGATTGTTTTTCATGCACATATGAACTTGTTTTAAATTTTTCCTCTTTGTTTTTTTCTTTTTCGTTTTTATCACTTAAGTTATTTGTTACAATTTTATAAAGCCCATTCTCCGTTACAATATTGAAATTACCATCGCTATCACGTATAACAGGTTCTTTCTCATTTGCATTAGATTTGATGAATGATATATACTTACCGGATAAATTATAAAATTGGTTATTTAAAACGGTTATTTTACCCTTTGAATCCTCAATAACAATTCCTTCTTTACCACCGAATATACTATTCTCTGAGACTACTAAATTATCACTAACTCGTAATAATTCAATATTTGGTTGTTCTGTTTCCTTAGAATTATTATTAATTACATTTTTTGTTACAGTAATATCTGATACTTTTCCTAAATATTCTGCACTATCTTTTGCAACTCGTATCGCTTTTGTTTTAGGATCGGCAATATTAAATATATTTTCGGCGATAACCACCTGTTTATTTAAATCTAATAGGTCTTTAGTGTTTTTATAGCTATAAGCATTTACTAAAGCTGCTCCGCTTTCTCGATAATGTACACTCTCTCCTTTAACTTTCTTATCAAAGCGATTTCCTTTGATTAATACATCAGTGAATCCTGTAAAACGTACACCTGCATACATCATGTTATCAAAATGATTATTTAAAATTTTAATATTAGAGGGGTTCTGTGTCGACAATGTTTGATAGTGTGTGCCAATTGCTGTTACTAATTCTCCAGATTTATCACTTTTGCCAAAATAGGAATTTTGAATAGTCACATTTTCAGATTTTTTCCCATCATCATTCAAGGCATAAGGAAAACCTTTTCTAGTTAATGGTTCAATCTGAATGCTCTCCTTACTTATGATTTGCCCATCCTTCATCGTTTTGGGTAAGGCTTGCCCAAGAAAACGAGAATTATCAACTAATACATTTTTCGAACCTGCAATTTGAATAGCATGCCCTTGATAACTATCCTTGAATGTTACATTTTTTATAGTTACGTTATTTGAATTCCCAATAGCAAATGCACCTGAAGAATTTATAAGTGGTAGATTTTTTGCTTTAGTTCCTTCTTCATTCAAAGCACCGTTCATATCAATAGTACCACCAGAATAACTAATATCTTCTGTTGGGCTCCATCCTACTTGCGCACCATCATCCGTAAATAAACCTGTCATAAAAACAATGGAAGGGTGATTCTTAATATTTATACCATTTAGAATTGTAGCTTTCTCATTCAATTCTAAGTGTGTATGACTTTTTAAAAAAACAATTTCTTTTACTAAATAAGTTCCTTCAGGAAAATATACATTTCCTCCACCTAGTCCTTTAGCTGCAGCATCTATTGTATCTTGAATTGCTTGACGATCATCATTAACTCCGTCACCTATTGCTCCATAATCTTTTACACTTAAAGCAGTATCTTCAAATTCTTTTTTGATAATTCTGTCACTTATAACATCTTCCTTATAACTCTTATTTTCATTAGTAGATGTTACTGTAGATTCAACTGTTCTGTTGTCTAATTGTGAATTAGAACGAATAGTACCATTAGAGCTGATACTATTAACACTTAACGAATTATCTAAACCATTAGTGGTTGAATTAGAGGCAATCATTTCAGCAGAACGATTCTGATTAACAGTTGGTGAATTATCTAAATCATTAGTAATTGCATTAGAAGACTCTTTTGTAGCCATCGGTGAAGAACTAGTAACAACTTCATCCGATAAAATACCTTGGCTTCCCAAAATTGAAATTGCCAATAGTACCGAGCAAGTCCCCACCTTTAATTTACGAATACTGAATACCTCATTAGGAACAAAATATTTCATCAGAACCTCCAATTTTTTTACTATTTTTTAACAATTGATTATTACTTTTCTTAAAATAGATAGAATGACACCGCTGTCATTATCTTTATCATATATTTTCCAAATTGAATTGTCAAGGAATAACACAAGAAAATATTAAAATTTATACTCTTCGGAAATCTCTTCAAACTAGGTCAGTGCCGCCTTGCCCTAAGTCTAGGTTACTGACTTGGTCAGTTCTATAGTAGATTGAAACTAGAATAGTACACCTCTACTTCTAAAACATTGTTAGAAATCGATTTGACTATCCCGATTGATTTGTCCTATTCTTATTTCATTTTACTATATCTACAACCTCAAAGCAGGGTTTTGAGCTATCTATGGCCAACTTCCTAGTTTGCTCTTTAGCCTTCCATTTAAAAATGATGCTATCTTTCTTAGCTTGAATATAAAATATCCCATTTACTATATTTAAATTTATTGATATGTTGTAAATTATAAATGAAAGAACAAATACCTTGTCATACAAGCATTCGCCAGGGATATTTACCTGAATATCGCTCATATGGCGGATTGAAACTAAAACACTACAATATATTTCTTAAATAGACCTTCTATAAAAGCTAGATTTAACCTCGATAAAAATAGATGCAGTGCTTCTAAAATACTGGAATAGGGTATATAGGTAATCGTAGACAAGTGTTTTATAGATTGTCTCGCAGGAGATCTAATGATGTATAGCAAGCTTCACTAAACATATGGGATATTTGTATTATTATAATATCAAAACGCTATAAATTCTATCATGCAAAAGAATGACTAGAACATGAAAGACAGGCACAAAACTTTGAACAATATTCTGAAAACAAAAAAAGACGCGAGTTTCCACAATCTCACTCATGGAAACTCACGTCTTTCAAAAAATAGGGTGAATTGAAAACTAGAACAAGACACTAGATTTTCTAAATGATGTCTAGTAAGGATTCTAAATGCTACACCAAATTGCTCACATCTTATTTCAAACCACGGGACTCCCACAAGAAAGGAAAATCCTATAAAAATTCTCTCTCTGAGGAGAAAGGAGCCTCAACTACAGGTGTAAACTATTATCAATTGAAAACAACAGTTTTTACACTCAATTAGACTTTTTAAGGACAGGATCACTTTCGCTTGTCTGTAGTTTGTCATTTTTTTGATAAAGTTAGTACTTTTTCAGAAACTGTTTTGAAAGTCTCAATGATATAGTCTACTTCTTCATCGCTTAATTTAGTATGAAGAGGGAGGGTAATTTCATTCTCAAAGAAGGCATAGGCCTTAGGATAGTTCGTCATATCAAATCCAAGATTCTTATAGGCTGTCAAGAGAGGAAGCGGTTTGTAGTGAACATTACTTGCAATTCCTGCTTTAGCCAATTCTTGGATGATGAGGTTGCGTTCTTCTAGGCTTGCTCCTTCTACACGGGTGATGTAGAGGTGGCGTGAAGATTCGACAGTTTCAGTCTTGTGTGCCAAAGGATGGATGCGAGAACCTGCAAAACCACTATCATAGCGGTCCACAATGTCCTTACGGCGTTGCAACAAACTTGGATAGCGGTCCAATTGTACCAAACCAAGTGAAGCCATGATATCGGTCATGTTGCACTTATAGGCTGGTGTAACGATATCGTATTCCCATGACCCCAATTGCATCTTGGCAAGAGCATCCTTAGTTTGCCCGTGAAGGGAAAGGATTTGGAATTCCTTGTACATCTCTTCGTCATCAATCACTGGATTGGCTTTCCAAGTCGCACTTCCACCTTCTGCCGTTGTAAAGTTCTTAACGGCATGGAATGAGAAGGAAGTAAAGTCAGCGATAGAACCAGAAGGTTGTCCTTTATAAGTAGATCCCAAAGCGTGGGCACTATCAGAGACAATGACAATACGGTTAAAGGCCTTTTGCCACTTGCTTGAAGCGGTAAAGAAGTCACGTTTTTTCTCCACGACTTGGAACAAACGGTCATAATCGCAAACAATCCCTGCGAGCTCTACTGGGATAATCACCTTAGTTTTCTCAGTGATAGCTTGCTCCAGCAAGTCATAGTCCATTTCAAACGTATCTGCTTGGATATCTACCATGACAGGGGTCGCTCCTACGTGCGTGATGACACTACATGAAGCTGTATAGGTCATGGCTGGAACGATGACTTCATCACCAGGCCCAACTTCAAGCACACGCAAAATTAACTCCAGAGCGGCTGTCGCAGAGTTAAGGCAGACAGTCTTAGGCGTCTGTGTGTATTGGGACAAGCGACGCTCCAGTTCTTTGGTCTTAGGACCTGTTGTAATCCAACCAGAACGAAGGGTATCCGCTACTTCAGCAATTTCTGATTCCGTAATATCGGGTGGTGAAAATGGAATATTGTAATTTGGCATTGATTTGCTCCTTTTATCTGTACTCATTCTCTTATGACTACTTTATTTTAGTACCTCAAATACGGTTTGAAACATGATTTTGATGTCTCCAAGGAAACTAAACTCTCGGAGATAGACGAGGTTATAGCGCATCTTTTCAGGAAGGACGTGTTCGACATAGGCTTGGTCAACCGACAGACCTTTCTCCGTCATTTGACTGATGATAGTGTCCTCATCCTTGTAGTTGATGCTGGTTGGAGAGGTAATCCCTGCTGGTAAGAGCAAGGTCGCCATCATTTCAGGGCTATACCGCTCTGTGTAACGAGGCACTTCAGGTCGTGTACCGACAAAGGACATTTCGCCTTTCAGGACATTGACCAACTGAGGAAGTTCATCCAAACGCACACGGCGGATGAAATTACCAACCTTGGTAATGCGGCTATCGTTAGCAGAAGTCACCAGGCTCCCTTTTTTATCCGCATCCGTCACCATGGTACGGAACTTCCAAATCTTGAAAGGTCGATTGTACTGGGTCACGCGCTCTTGCTTGTAAATCACTGGCCCCTTGCTATCCAACTTGATCCAAATGCTCAAGATGAGAAAGATGGGTGAGGTCAGAACCAGTACTACCAAGGCTAGAACCCAATCCAAGCAACGCTTGAAAATCAGCGAACTCTTCCTTTTAGAGACAAGCTGGTAGTAAGACTCAACCTCGCTTGATTTCATTTCCACGGGCAAGTCTTCCCATTTCAGCATGCTGTTTCTCCTTTGTTTTTATTATACTATTTGTCAACATTTTTCATTATACCACAAAATGGAAAAGGCGGTGAAAGAAATCTGTAATTTGAAAGATTTCCTTCTGGTACTCAATGAAAATCAAAGTACAGCTTTTAGGTTGCAGATAAAGCTGACCTGGTTTTAAGAGATTTTCAAAAAATATTAAGACATAGCTCCTGCCTGCAAGCTATACATCTTGTGATAAGTCCCTCCCAAGGCCAAGAGTTCCTCATGTGTTCCACTCTCAATAATGCGCCCCTTGTCCAAAACATAGATGCAGTTGGCGTCTTGAATAGTAGAAAGGCGGTGAGCGATAGCAATAGTTGTTCGGCCCTGTCTCATCTTCGCCAGAGAAGCTTGAACCAAGCTTTCTGTTTCAGAGTCAATATTGGCGGTCGCTTCATCCAAAATCAGGATTTTAGGCTGGCTGGCAACTGTTCTGGCAAAGGCAAGAAGCTGTCGCTGACCAGTTGAAAAACTCGATCCACGCTCAGACACAGGGGAGTCGTACCCCTTAGGAAGTTCTTGAATAAAGGAATCTGCATCCACAAAGGCTGCCGCAGCCTGAACCTGATCATCACTGATTTCTTGGTACATGGCGATATTGGACTTAATAGTTCCATGATAGAGAAAGGGTTCCTGCAAGACCAAACCGATGTTTTTTCTCAGCTCTTCTTGACTGAAATCCCTGATATCCACATCATCCAAGAGAACTCTCCCTGACTGGAATTCATAAAAGCGCATGAGAACATTTATAATCGAAGATTTCCCCGAACCTGTATGACCTACAAAGGCAATGGTTTCACCCTTGTTGACCGAAAAAGAAATATCATCCAGAATAGGATGTTTGCCATCATATGAGAAACACACATGTTCAAAACGAATATTGCCTTCTTCAACCTCAACCTGACTATTTTCTTGAAGAGGCTCATAGGTTGCCTCGTCAATCAAGGCAAAGACACGGCCTGCAGACACCATAGACGTTTGCAGGGTTGAAAAGTTTTGCGTTACTTCAATCAGAGGATCAAAGAGACGATTGATGTACTGGATAAAAGCATACATAGTCCCGACCGTTATCCCGATAGAAAGACCACGGTAGCCAAAATAGGCCATTAAGACAGTATAACCTAGGAGTTTCAACAAACTCATAGCAGGGCGCAACAAGAGGGCATCAAAGGCTACAGAGCGGTTGGCATAGACCAAGTGTTCTTGGTTAATCTCATCAAATTCTGCCTGCTGGCGCTTTTCTTGATTAAAGACCTGGATAATCCTAATTCCTTCGATATTTTCTACCAGCTTACTATTGATATCTGACAAGAGACTTCTGGTTTTCTCGATAATCTTGACTGATTTTTTACGATAGAGATTGACCAAAAGGAAAATCAAAGGGAGAAAGAGCAGGACTAATGCTGTCAAACGAAAATCCAACACCAACATGGTATAAAGGGTTGTCAAAAAGATAAAAATTGCTGAGATAAAACTGGATAAAATCCCCGAAAACATATCACTGATTGTCTCGGTATCATTAGTCAAACGAGAGACGATAGAGCCTGCTGGCGTCTTGTCAAAATAAGACATGCCTAGCTTCTCCATATTGGCAAAGGCATCGCGACGAATATCCCTCACAATACTGTAAGACACCCGTACAAAGAGAAGATTTCCGACATACTGAACCAGAGTTTGCAGGATATAGAGACCATAGTAGGCCAGCAACACTGTCACAGCGAGTTGATTGAGATTGCTGAGATACTGGTCGATAAAGTGGGAAGCCACAAGGGGAATGACACTTTTAATGACCGTAGTCGCTAGGAGAAAGCTGAGTGCCAAAAAGGTCAGAAGACCATAAGGCTTGAGATAAGATATCAAGCGCTTCAATACAGCCCATTGTTCTTGTTTATTCTGCATCTTCTTCTCCCTTCATTTCCAGCTGCTGAGACTGGTAGGTTTGGGCATACCAGCCATCCAAAGCTAGCAAGTCTTCGTGCCTGCCTCGTTCGATGATTTGACCATTTTGCAGGACTAAAATCAAATCTGCATGGACAACTGCACTGAGGCGATGAGCCGTAATAATGGTTGTCTTGTCCTTTCGCGTCTCCTTAAGGTTGTCGATAATCGCATACTCTGTCTTGGCATCCACGGCCGACAAAGAATCATCCAAAATCAAGATATCAGGGTCTAAAATCATAGCCCGACTCATAGCCAGACGCTGCTTTTGCCCACCAGAAAGACTGACTCCCTTTTCACCAATCAACGTATCAAATCCCTGTGACATGGCTACAATGTCTTGGTAAACTTGAGCTAGCTTAGTCGCTTCCTCGACCGCTGAAATGGGCAAGTTAGGATTGCCAAAGCGAATATTGTCTAAAATCGAAGTCGCAAAGAGGAACTGGTCCTGAGGGACGTAGCCCATAAGACTACGAAGGTCTGTCAAACGATAATCGCGAATATCGTGACCATTTAGATAAATAGCTCCCTTATCCACATCGTACTCACGCAAGAGGAGTTTAATCAAGGATGTTTTCCCAGAGCCTGTCTGCCCAACCAAGCCCAGAGTTTGCCCTTTTTCCAAACTAAAGTGAATATCCATTAGCGTTTCCTCGTTTTCAAAAGCAAAGTTATCAATAGCATACTCCAAGCGCCCGTTTTCAATACCATCCAGAGGAAACTCGGAGTCTTTTACAGATGATTCCTGAGACAAAAGATTCTCAATCCGCTGGTAAGAAACCTTTCCTCGCTGAGTGATATTAAAGAGGAAACCAATAGCCATGAGAGGCCAGACCATCATATCCAAATAACTAATAAAAGTGACCAAATTTCCAACTGTAATCTGCCCCTCCCGAACCATCAAAGAGCCGACTAAGAGTGTTAAAACATAGGATAATCCAACAAACAAGAAAACCATTGGGTCAAAGAGTCTATCGTATTTCATGGTTTGGAGATTCTTTTGGAAGGTTAATTCATTGACTGCCTGAAAGGACTCCAGCTCATCTGCCTGATAACCAAAAGACTTGGTCACTTTGATACCTGATACAGACTCCTGAACCTTGTTATTGAGTTCAGAAAAGGCATCCTGTGACTCTCCAAAGACCTTATGAGTCTTTCTTCCCAAACGACTGGTCGCATATGCCATAAAAGGCAGGGGTAAAATTGCAACTAGAGTCATCTGCCAGGAAATGCTAAAGAGCATGGTCAGCAAAGTCACTAAAGCTGTAATAGAGGCATCCACCGCAGATATAACACCACCACCTGCAAGACTCGTCAAAGAATTGATATCATTGGTTGCGTGTGCCATCAAGTCCCCCGTCCGATAGGTTTGATAAAAGGCTGGAGACATCTTTGTAAAATGCTCAAACAAGCGAGACCTCATAATCTGCCCCAGACGGTAGGATGTCCCAAGAATATACATACGCCAAACATAGCGCAGATAGTACATACCAAAGGCCGCAAGAAGCAAGTAAAATAGGTAAATAAGTAGTTCATTCTGAATTAATTGCCCCGATGTGATAGCATCAATGATCCGCCCCATGACCATTGGGGGAATGAGGTTAAGGACAGAAACCAAGACCAAGGCCACAATTCCGACTAGATAACGGCGTTTTTCTAGCTTAAAAAACCACCAGAGTTTTTGAATAATGGACATAAAATTCCTTTCTAGTTCCAAATGGAAACCTGAGACTCCGACCCCAGGTTTTTCTTATTCATAGGTTACAACTGTAACGTCACCTTTGTCATACTCAGCGATAAAGATATTGGCTACATTGTCATGCCCTTGTTTGCCGAGATTATCAATCAAGCACTCTTCGCTACAGCCAAGCGATTCCAAGACTTCTACTTGGATAACACCATCAGTCACAATTAGATACTTAGGATTTTCATCTCCCATTTGGACCACGATGAGTTGGTCATTTTGCTCCTGCACAGCTCGTTCAACTTGCTTCATCTGGAAAATCCCTTGGCTACGAAGTTTGAGGGTTACATCCACCCCAAACAAATCAACCGAACGACAGGCTTCTAGGTCAATCTTCTCATGTTTGATGAGGAGAGTTGGCTTACCATCAATCAAACATTTCACAAAACGAATATTATGAAGCCACTTGAGGGTCAAAACCAAAATAGTCCACATCAGTAAAATCACCTCGTACTGCAAAATGCTGATAGAACTATTGTAAATCACACCACCAATGATAGCACAGAGAACATAATTCTGAATTTAATCTGTCGCAGAGTTAGGTGCTAAGTTCCCCTTTCCTGTCACATTGATAACAAAACAAGTGAGAAGAGCCCCAAGGCCAGTTCGATTACAATTTCCATACAGTTGAGTGTCACTTGTTTACCTTCACCAATTCAATAACGTCTGTTTGATGCAATTCTAATTTCTTTAAAAGATACTTGTCTAATTCGCTCCCGTTCATAGCACGATAGACATTTGAACCTACCTTGACAAGCGCTCCATCAGTGGTAACTGAAGTATTTACGTAAACTTCTGATTTATCCACTCCCAAGTCTTTGGAAACGACCTCTATAAAATGAAGTGAAGTTTGAAATTGGTTGTTAGAGGCTTGATTGGTCTGGTATTTTGAAATTGTCACCAAAAGCATGGCTACTAAAGTCAAGGCTAAAATCATGACCAATTCCCGAAACTTAGTCCCCTTTTTATCTCGATAAGCTTTAAAAGCAAAAAAACCTGTGATAGCTAGGAGAATAATCCCAAAGCCAATCATGATTCCATTTTGCTGACTGATTTGGCTAAGAACATATTCATATGAGTAAAATTTCATTTATTTTCACGCCTTTTCATAAAATCATTCTTCATTATAAATGAAAGAGGGTGATTTTTCAAACCATACGTTGGGGAAACAGACATATCAGACCAACTTCTCAAACTAATGACTCCAGTAGCTATTTCAAGATTCTAATTTTGATAATTGATAAGAATAGACACTAGGAATTATCACTACAAAGAAAAGTGTCAAGAAGAATACCCAGTAAACATATAGTTGCACAAAGGAATTTAGAAACAATAACAATCCTCCGAATACCCAAATTTTCCCAGCTAGGCGATGCGTTTTTCTCCAGTTTTTATCATTCTCCAAGGTCCACGGAAGTCGAATACCGATTATATAATTTCGGTGTGTTTTTGGTAGATAATTTCCAATTACGATCATCACGACTCCCATAAAAATCTGAGCTAGAATCCCGCTCATCATGGAATAACCCAAAGATTCTCCGAAGATAGAAATCATTAATAGACAAGATACAAAAGGAATAATCCAGTAAATCAAAACTTGTATTTTTGAACTGATATTGCTAGATTTAGGATCCTTAATCATTAAAAATAGAAGCAACCAATGCATCAAAAGCATGAGAGTCGGTAATCCAAAGATAGCAGACATTTTATGATTGTAGCCATCTGCTTGACCCAGTAGATTAAAATGAGTGGGTATCTCCTCTGGTAATTGATTCCAGAAAACACAACCTACAAGGGAAGGTAGTAGGATGAGAATGCTCGTAAATAATACCAATTTCTTATTGATTTTTATCTTCATCAAAATGATCTCCTTTCAGATCTGCTAACCAAACCATTATATCCTCTAAAACCGATGTATTTAACTCATAATAAATAAAGTTTTTTTCTTTCATTTCATGAATCAAATCCGCTGCTTTCAAAATCGTGAGATGGTGTGAAATAGTTGCACTAGTCAACTCGAATTGACTGGCAATTTCTCCTGCAGGTAATCTACCTGTTTTGAGTAAATTCAAAATCTCTCTCCTAACTGAATGAGATAAGGCTTTAAAGCTATTTGCAAAACTCATAATGCCTCCTTTCCCTTTGTAATATTAGTAGGGCTAGGACTAAGCAAGGTAGAACTGATAGCATTCCTGTCGGTGATGGGTCTAAAATCAAGAGGCTTGAAACTTTTTCTCCTGGTAATTGAAAGAGTAACCCAATACCTGCAGTTGCATTGATTGCCCCATGAAATAGGACTGAAGCCCAGATAGAGCCTGTCTTTTCCAACAACCAGCTTAACAATATTCCTAGGCTAAAACAAAATAGAAACATGGCGACAACTCCTAAAACGGGATAAGAAAAATAAGATAGTCCATAATTATAGCCTTGCAAATTGATTGGTAGATGCCAAAGACTCCAAATGAGACCAAGCAAGACATGAGTCTGGACTCTTGAAAAGCGTCCTCTTAGCACTGGGTAAAGATAGCCACGCCAACCAATTTCCTCCCCTAATGCAAAGAAACTATTAAGAAAAGGAGCGTAAGTCAAACTAGCTAGGATTTGAATCAAAGCCAAGAAAGATAAGGGAATGGCTGATTGAGAGACACCTTTTTCTTGTAAAATAGCTTGAATAGATTCAAAACCAAGGCTGAAATTGCTAGGAAATACAAGAAAATAAAGTCCCGCTCCTAAAAAACTGATAACTGCTGGTAACCAGATAGCTAGTAAGTAAAAGCGCCAGTTCCTCTTGAGATTCACGGCTAATTTAGATTTGATTCCACTAGGTTGATTCGTGATTTTCCCTAAGAGAAAGACTGCAAGCGCAGGCATCCACATGGCTACAATACTAGCAAGTTGACTCCATGGAGAATTTAGACCAACACCACCTATCCATAGTGCCAACCATATTATCCAAGCAAGGGCATAAGCCAAGACCACAAAAAGAAGGATTGTTCTCTTATTTGACATATATGTAACTTCACTTTCTATTTAGATATTTTTCTAAATAACATTATACACCTTTCTATTCTAAACACAAGAGCTATTTAGATTTTTTTCTAAATAGTTTAGGGAATTTTTATTTTCTCAGGATAAAGTCTAAAGAGTGATTTTTCAAACCATACGTTGGGGAAATAGACCTTTTTTTGGTATAATAAAATCTATAATCTGAATGAAAAAGGTAACTTTATGAAACTTATCTCATGGAATATTGATTCCCTAAACGCTGCCCTAACTAGTGATTCAGCTCGTGCCAAATTGTCCCAAGAAGTCCTACAAACCTTGGTCGCTGAAAATGCTGATATTATCGCTATCCAAGAAACCAAGCTTTCTGCCAAAGGGCCTACAAAGAAACACTTGGAAATTTTAGAAGAACTCTTCCCAGGCTACGAAAACACGTGGCGCTCTTCTCAAGAACCTGCCCGCAAAGGCTATGCTGGTACTATGTTCCTCTATAAGAAAGAACTCACACCTACTGTCACTTTCCCAGAAATCGGTGCCCCTTCTACCATGGACTTGGAAGGCCGCATCATCACTTTGGAATTTGATAAATTTTTCGTGACCCAGGTTTACACACCAAATGCTGGTGATGGTCTCAAACGCTTGGAAGAACGCCAAGTCTGGGATGTCAAATATGCTGAGTACTTGGCTGAACTAGACAAAGAAAAACCAGTTCTTGCGACCGGTGATTACAACGTTGCCCACAATGAAATCGACCTTGCAAATCCTGCTAGCAACCGCCGTTCACCAGGATTTACCGACGAGGAACGTGCTGGATTTACCAACCTTTTGGCAACTGGATTTACCGACACCTTCCGTCATGTTCATGGCGATGTTCCAGAACGCTACACTTGGTGGGCACAACGTAGCAAAACTTCTAAAATCAACAATACAGGCTGGAGAATCGACTACTGGCTCACAAGTAACCGCATCGCTGACAAGGTGACCAAGTCTGATATGATTGACTCTGGTGCGCGCCAAGACCACACACCCATTGTCATGGAGATTGAGCTCTAAGGAGAAAGCTAATGGACTATCAAGCTGTCATTCCTGAATTTGTAGTATCTGACCTCGAAAAGTCACGCCACTTCTACTGCGACTTGCTGGGATTTTCTGTCGAATACGAGCGTCCAGAGGAGAAATTTCTCTTCCTCTCGCTTGAAGACTGCCAACTTATGCTAGAAGAAGGCAGCACAGAAGAATTAGCCCAACTAACCTATCCTTTCGGGCGCGGTGTCAATATTTCCTTTGGCATTGCAGATGTCCCTCAGCTCCACCAAAAACTGCTGGAAGCTGACTATCCTATCCATTGTCCGCTGACCAAAAGAGAATTTCGAGTGGGAGATAGCTTTATTTACCCTCACGAATTTGCAGTTTTGGATCCAGATGGCTATTTTTTAAGATTTAGCGAATAGAAAAATCTTTCAAATCAGAAAAAGACATATTGTCAGGTCTTGAAGAATCTTGATAATATGTCTTTTATGATGGAAAATACTTCTAAATGTTAGCCTACAATTGATAATTTATCTATTTTTCTTCAATTTGTTCGTTTTTTATTCCAAAAAAACTGACAAAACATTTGATTTCTAAAATTATTTAGTATAAAATAAAAACATTGGCACAAGCCTGTTTAAAATTGAATATCGTTTTACTTGTTTATGTCGTGAATTGGCACGACGTTTCTACAAGGTGCCGGAACACCTAACAATAAGTAAGTTGGCTTAAAGGTATGGTCTTTTTTGTCATGCCTATTTTGGGACTTGCTTAGAGATTAAGTAGGTCCTTTTTCAATTTCTTACTAGAAACTCTAAACAAGCAAATGAAGCATCTTTTAGACTTTAGGAGGTCTTATGAAATTATTAGAAGAGCGCATCCTCAAGGATGGGCATATCTTGGGTGACAACATCCTCAAGGTGGATTCCTTTTTAACCCACCAAGTTGACTTTAGCTTGATGCGAGAGATTGGTAAGGTTTTTGCGGAAAAATTTGCTGCTGCTGGCATTACTAAGGTTGTGACCATTGAAGCGTCAGGCATTGCCCCAGCCCTTTTTACAGCTGAATCCTTAAACATTCCCATGATTTTCGCTAAAAAAGCTAAAAACATCACTATGAATGAAGGCATCTTAACTGCCCAAGTCTACTCCTTTACCAAGCAGGTAACCAGCACCGTTTCTATCGCTGGAAAATTCCTCTCACCAGAGGACAAGGTATTGATTATCGACGATTTCCTTGCTAACGGCCAAGCTGCTAAAGGCTTGATTCAGATCATCGAACAGGCTGGAGCCACAGTCGAAGCTATCGGTATCGTAATTGAAAAATCTTTCCAAGATGGCCGTGATTTGCTTGAAAAAGCAGGTTACCCTGTTCTATCACTCGCTCGTTTGGATCGTTTTGAAAATGGTCAAGTCGTATTTAAGGAGGCAGATCTCTAATGCAAACTCAAGAAAAACATTCGCAAGCAGCCGTTCTTGGCTTGCAGCACTTACTAGCCATGTACTCAGGATCTATCCTGGTTCCCATCATGATTGCGACAGCCCTTGGCTATTCAACTGAGCAGTTGACCTACCTGATTTCCACAGATATCTTCATGTGTGGTGTGGCAACCTTCCTCCAACTCCAACTCAACAAATACTTTGGGATTGGGCTACCAGTCGTTCTTGGGGTTGCCTTCCAGTCGGTAGCTCCCTTGATTATGATTGGGCAAAGCCATGGTAGTGGCGCTATGTTTGGTGCCCTTATCGCATCAGGGATTTACGTGGTTCTTGTTTCAGGTATCTTCTCAAAAGTAGCCAATCTCTTCCCATCTATCGTAACAGGATCTGTTATTACCACGATTGGTTTAACCTTGATCCCTGTCGCTATTGGAAATATGGGAAATAACGTTCCAGAACCAACTGGTCAAAGTCTCTTGCTTGCAGCTATTACTGTTCTGATTATCCTCTTGATCAACATCTTTACCAAAGGATTTATCAAGTCTATCTCTATTTTGATTGGTCTGGTTGTTGGAACCGCCATTGCTGCTAGCATGGGTTTGGTGGACTTCTCTCCTGTTGCGTCAGCACCACTTGTCCATGTCCCAACTCCACTCTACTTTGGGATGCCAACCTTTGAAATCTCATCTATTGTCATGATGTGTATCATCGCAACGGTGTCTATGGTTGAGTCGACTGGTGTTTACCTAGCCTTGTCTGATATCACGAAAGATCCAATCGACAGCACGCGCCTGCGCAACGGTTACCGCGCAGAAGGTTTGGCCGTACTTCTCGGAGGAATCTTTAACACCTTCCCTTACACCGGATTTTCACAAAACGTTGGTTTGGTTAAATTATCAGGTATCAAGACTCGCCTGCCAATCTACTACGCAGCTGGTTTCCTGGTTCTCCTTGGACTCCTTCCTAAGTTTGGTGCCCTTGCTCAAATCATTCCGAGCCCTGTCCTCGGTGGTGCCATGCTGGTGATGTTTGGTTTTGTATCCATTCAAGGGATGCAAATCCTCGCTCGTGTTGACTTTGCTAACAATGAACATAACTTCCTTATCGCAGCTGTTTCAATCGCTGCAGGTGTCGGACTCAACAACAGTAATCTCTTTGTCAGCATGCCGACAGCCTTCCAAATGTTCTTCTCAAACGGAATCGTCGTAGCCAGCCTACTCGCCATTGTCCTCAATGCCGTATTAAATCATAAAAAGAAATAAGAAAAAGAGGTGTGAGCCTCTTTTTTTGTTTATCACAAATTGATTATAAATACTATCAATCCCAATTCCCATCTAATATTTCTTTTATAAACTTCTTAGGCATCCAAAAGGAGTGTTTTGTAATCCTACGTCCATCTGGAAGTTCATCTGTATCAGATAATGAGCCTTTCCCAACAAATTTTCCTTTTTCAATTTCATAGTAAGCATTGGTAGCATGTAATTTCGTAAATAGAATTCTATTTATCTTACTTTGAGGGAAATTAGTTGAAACTTTATTACCATTTTGAGTTAATTTAACTCCGTCAGAAATAATTTGTCTAGTTTCCTGCCACACTCTTTGGATTTCTTCTAATTGTCTATCCTGAAATCCCCAAAATTTGATAGAATCTAATACAAATAGCTTAGGTTCAATTTCCTTAAAAATAACGAAAAGGAATCGTTTATTATAAATTTCATTATAAACATGTGATGATTCCTAACTATCTGTTGCTGCTAATTCTTTAAAACAATAAGTTTTAAATGGAGAGTCTTCCTTAGGTAAATTATTCTTATCTACTCGAATAACTCTCAAATTCATGTTTGCTTTTTGAAATTCTTTGGTCTTATCCAAATCCCCTGTCAAGCCTAAAATTTTTCTAATCAGAGTACTATTCTTACCTTTTGCCTTGGGATTCACTTCAAATCTATCATATAACTTTTGTTCAGAGAAACCTTTGTAGGAAAGAATCTTCTCTGCAATAACCTCAGTAAATGACTTTTTTTCACCCCTAAAATTAGCCAAAACACTTTCTTGATCTGATTGGTTAAAAATTTTATGATTAATCAGATAGGTCATATAACTTGATTTTAATTCCCAAGCTCTTTGTTTTGCTAATTCATGACTAAATGGTTGCTGTCTTAAATCCTTTCCTTTACCTGCACCTTTTGTACAAGTTGATAAATAGTTTCCATCTGATTCTGATAATTCATGTGCCCTTCCATTTTTGATTTTATCTATAATCTTCTGATAGTCTTCAAGGATGACTGCCATATCCTCCTCAAACCATTCATATAAAAATATTTTTTCAATGACATAGTCCTTCATTGTTTGATTGGGAATTAAGCCATTGTAAAACAATAACAAAATCTTTGCACATTTTTTCCATAAATGAGTGGAGTAAAAATCCTCTAAATTTTCCTCCATATAGTTTAGTATTGTTAATACAAGTCGTTCTTTTGCACTAAGTGTCCCATTTTTGTTTATCTTAAAAGGAGTAACTTTTAACTCTACACCTATTTTTTCAAAGTCAGCTTCCGAGTCACTATTTGGCTGGTAACCATAGAAATATTTTTCAATATAATTTCCATACTGCCCTTTTGACTTCATACTAATTGCTTTATCTTGTACCTCAGAGACTACTCTATCATTATAATCGTCATATGATTTATAAAGCGAACGATTATACTCTTCCATAACATCGGAAAATTTTCTATTTAATAGTTTATGAGAATATTCAATAACACTATCGATATCTTCATCGTTATAGTTAAATAAGTTTTGATCCATTTTCTTCTCCTATCTTTTATATTATATCAAATTAAACTAAAGCAAACATTAATACTTGATCAATCATTGAAAATAGTATATAATGGATTAAACTGTAAAAAAAATGAAGGAGAAAAGATGAAAGTTCTCGAACTATTTGCTGGAGTTGGCGGTTTTCGGATAGGATTAGAAAATGCCGATAAGCAACTCTTTAAAACAAAATGGGCAAACCAATGGGAACCATCTCGTAAATCTCAAGACGCATTTGAGGTCTATGATTATCACTTCCCCAATAGCGAAAACATCAATATTAGTATCTCTGATGTAACAGACGAACAATTTTCCAAAATGGATGCCGATATGATTGTCGGTGGTTTTCCTTGCCAAGATTACTCTGTTGCGCGTAGCAAGAAAGATGAAAAAGGTATTGAAGGAAAAAAAGGAGTTTTATTTTGGGAAATCATTAGAGCAACTGAAATCATTAAACCCAAATACTTAATTCTGGAAAACGTGGATAGGCTTTTAAAAGCGCCCTCAAAACAGAGAGGACGTGATTTTGCAATCATGCTAACAGCTTTTAATAACCTTGGATATTCTGTAGAGTGGAGAGTTATTAATGCTGCTGAGTATGGAAGAAGCCAACGAAGACGTCGTGTATTCTTTTTCGTATATCGAAATGATACAGTCTTTGCCCAAAAAAATGACAATCTTTACGAAAAAAATGAAGAAATCTTTGAAGATAATAGGTATGATGACTATATTTTCAATCAAGGTCTATTTGCAAAACAATTTCCTATTAAACCTATAGCAGTTAAAAATCGTCATGTGTTTTATGAGTTACCAAATGATATAGTTGAAGTTTCAGATACTTTTACTGGTACTGTTTGGAATACAGGAATTATGAGACATGGAAAATACTATTCTATTGATACAGAACCTAATTACAATGGCAATCCTATCACTCTAGGAGAAATTCTTCAAGATGAGTCTGAAGTACCTGAAAAATATTTTTTAACTGATCAGTCAAAATTGGAAAAATTTCAATATCTTAGAGGACCTAAGAAAATTGAACGAACATCCTCTGACGGACATCAATACATCTATTCAGAAGGAGGAATGTCCCCTTATGATGATTTAAACCTTCCAGGACGAACAATGCTTACATCCGAAGGAACAGTTAATCGTTCCACACATTTATTATTTGTAAACAATAAATATAGATTAATTACACCCATTGAAGCTGAACGCCTTCAGGATTTCCCAGATGATTGGACAGCTAAAAAGAAATTGTTAGATGGATCTATTGTAGAGGTATCTGATAAAATGAGAATGTTTTTTATGGGAAATGCTTTGGTTACTGAGATTGTAAAAGAAATTGCTAAATTTATTAAAAAAATTGATTAATTTATCTGAAACTAAAAAAGAGGTGCGAGCCTCTTTTTTGTGTGACAAAATAAAAACATCTATCTAATCATATATGCTAGTGTCATAGTTCTGAAAATCATCTGAATCAAGAACAATTTCACAACTCTTATACTTTTCTCTTACAAGTCGTTCGACTTCATCTGGATTTTCAGCCTCTATACTTACTAAACGTGATAAAGTTTCTGTAATTTCTACTGTATACTTTTTCAGTTTTAAATTGCTTTCCAATCATTCACTTATTAGCAATAATCTATATAGTTTTGGGCTTTCCAACCACTCTGGTAATTCATCTCCATATTCCCAGCTATATTTTTTATTCAATAAAAAAAGTTGTTTCTCATCACCAAACTCCATATTTTCAGACAACCACCTCACACAATCAGGGTCTGATAAAGTATAAACCATTACACATAAGTTTTCATAATTTCCGATACTTTCCTCTACCTTTAAATTCTATTATTTCTTTGTCTCTTAATATTTGAAGCTGTTGCCTAATCTTTTCTTTGATATGATTGTTCTTAACAAAGATATTTTTTAGGTCACTTTCAAAACGATACATATCTTCAAGGGTAAATTCTGAACCCTCTATCTTATCTATACAATTTAGAATTTCTATTGTCCAACCTCTTACTGAAAGAGAGTTCTTCCTTAAAAATAAACTTTGCTTAAATTCTTTTGTAACTTTTTCTGGATCTCTAACTTGTCCATTTTTCACAAAAAATATTCTTCCTTTAGAAAGTACTTGTGATAAATCAATGTTACAACCAATCCAACCTGCTCGTCTAGCAGTTGGCGCAAGTGGCTTCCTTTGAATAATTGATTTCGGTGTAACAAATTGCTTCGGAAGGACAAGAAAATTATTTACCTCAAAATTTTTTGTATAAGTTAAAAAAGAAATTAGAATTATTATCTACCTGCACACGCTCCATCATCGTTGCATAAGCACCATCATTGATTGTTGATGAAAAATTTCCTTTTTTGCTCTTTAGTTCAAACTCCTCACTACAATGATTACAGTAAAAATCTGCTACAGGTCTATTATTTTCAAAATGATTTAAAGGATTTTTCCCACAATTAGGGCAATAAGACTGACGATAAACCCAATCCTCCATTAAGATACGTGCCTTCTGACTATTACTTTTATAGGTTTCTACTAGTTCTAAATTAAATTGTAATTCCATTTAAAAATTCCTCACTAATATGAGAATTCACTCGATATAAGCAATTAAAATCTACTATAACTAGTATACCACATATATGTACCTATTACATTTGTATTTCATCATTCTCTTTTATATTTCCTTCTCACATATCTCATAAAATATACCCTAGTTCTTGAGCTAATTTTAAAGAAAAAGCATAAAATTGAGCTATATTCGCTGGTATGGTAATTGCCATGGCAAGTCCACCTGGTAATCCTGCAACAACAGAAGTCCCACTCGCTAATAAAACATTATCCCTAATACAGACATTAGCCACTCGATCTAAGATTTCTTAAGATAAGAGAGACGTTGGGCCTTGTTCTAATAAGGTAGGAATGTCCTGTGAATCTAATTCTTTGGAAAACTTATCCACTAAAAACTTCGAACGATCAACCTTAACAACAGGTAGTTTCACCACTTGTTGCAATACTTGCATAGCTAAGTCTTGTTCAGCCATATAAATACCTCTTTCTCTTGTATCTTTATCTCATAATATCACACTATCTAAATTTTATAAATCTTTTTAATAATTTTTAATACTCTTCGAAAATCAAATTCAAACTACGTCAGCTTCACCTTGCCCTACTCCAGTACAGCCTGCGGCTAGTTTCCTAGTTTGCTCTTTGATTTTCATTGAGTATAAGTCTAGAAAGATTCCCCCATCATGTTTTATTGCCTTTTTCTCCACCAAAAAAGAGGGTTGCCCCTCTTCTTTAGTTCTTATCCAGATTGCGTAGCATCTCGTCAATCTTGTTTCCATACTCGATGGACTCGTCTTTGACGAAGGTCAAATCTGGGATTTTGTACAATTTCAAATTGCGACCAAGTTCACGTTTGATGGTACCAGTTGCTTTTTCAAGCCCGATTTGGACTTTTTGGATATCCGAAGCAAGGTTACTCAAAATGGTGTAATAAACCTTGGCAACAGACAAGTCACCCAGCATCTGAACATCTGTGATGGTCACACCTTGGACACGTGGATCACGGACTTTCTTTTGCAAAATCTCATTGACTTCACGCTTGATTTCCATGCCCACACGATCTGTACGGAAATGATTTGCCATGATATTCCTTTCTCTACTTTGAACCAAAAGCTAGGCCAGCAGACCTAGCTATTTTTATTAGATAGAGGAACTAGAGCCATTTGAATCTAGGAAACAAGCCTTAGATAGAACTGAAGTTCATCAAGGCGCTGTTGACGACGAGTCAAATGAGCTATCGTTTCTCTATTATCTCTTGATTTCTTCCATGACATAGGCCTCAATCACATCATCCATCTTAATATCATTGTAGCCGTCGATCATCATTCCACCTTCACGGCCGTTTGTAACTTCCTTAACGTCGTCTTTATAGTGTTTCAAGCTTGCGAGTTCACCATCATAGATAACGACACCATCACGGATAACACGGACTTTAGAGTCACGGGCAACCTTACCGTTGATAACCATAAATCCACCGATAGTTCCCACTTTAGACACCTTGAAGGTTTCACGAATAACTGCTTCACCGATAACTTTTTCTTCGAATTCTGGATCAAGCATCCCTTTCATGGCTTCTTCCATCTCTTCGATAACCTTATAGATAATGCTGTGGAGACGAATTTCCACATCGTCAGCTTCTGCTTGTTGACGAGCTTGTGGTGTAGGGCGTACGTTGAAACCAACGATAAAGGCATTTGAAGCTTCGGCAAGGGTCACGTCAGATTCATTGATAGCACCGACCGCTGAGTGGACGATGGTCACTTTGACACCTTCCACATCGATTTTCTGAAGTGATGCAGAAAGGGCTTCAACAGAACCTTGTACGTCAGCCTTAATGATAACGTTAACAGACTTGAGTTCACCAGCTTTAAGGGCATCAAAGAGGTTTTCAAGGCTAACACGTTGGGTAGCTTGACGTTGTTTCATGAGGGCACGTTTGGCACGCTCTTCACCTGCTGCACGCGCAGATTTTTCATCTTCGTAGACAGCAAAGTGGTCACCCGCCATTGGCGCTTCGTTCAAACCTGTGATTGAAACTGGCGTTGATGGACCTGCTACCTTAACACGACGACCAAGGTCATTGGTCATAGCACGGACACGACCGAAGGTATTTCCGACAACGATTGGGTCTTGAACATTCAAGGTACCTTGTTGAACAAGAAGGGTTGCGACCGCACCTTTTCCTTTATCCAAGCGCGCTTCGATAACTGTACCGATCGCACGCACTGTTGGGTCTGCCTTGAGTTCTTGAATTTCAGCTACAAGAAGGACTATTTCCAACAATTCTTCGATGTTTTGGTTGAATTTAGCTGAGATTTCAACAAATTCAGAATCTCCACCCCAAGCAGTTGACATAACTCCATGCTCTGCCAATTCACCGATAACGCGTTCTGGGTTAGCACCTGGTTTATCAATCTTGTTGATAGCTACGATGATTGGAACATTGGCCGCTTTTGAGTGGTTGATGGCTTCGATAGTCTGAGGCATAACCCCGTCATCTGCCGCTACGACCAAAATCGTAATATCGGTAACAGAAGCACCACGCGCACGCATAGATGTAAAGGCCGCGTGTCCCGGTGTATCAAGGAAAGTAATCTTCTTGCCATTTTCCACGATTTGGTAGGCACCGATATGCTGAGTGATACCACCTGCTTCACCTGTCGCAACACGAGAATTACGAAGGGTATCTAGGAGTGTTGTTTTACCGTGGTCAACGTGTCCCATGATAGTTACAACTGGTGGACGCTCAACCAATTCATTTTCATTGAGATAACCATCTTCGACAAAGAAACGTTCGATGTCAGCATTATCCACTTCAACCTTTTGTTTGGCTTCGATACCGTAATCCACCATGAGGAGTTCGATGGTTTCCCCATCCAAGGATTGGTTTTGTGTGGCCATGACACCCATCATAAAGAGTTTCTTAACGATTTCAGCTGGTTCACGTTTGATACGTTTTGCGATTTCCGCAACGGTCATACCATCTGTATATTCAAATTCTGTTGGCAATTCATGGAATTTACGCTCCGTAACAGGTTTTGGAGTCTGATTACGGTTGTTCTTGTTATTGCCTTTTTTGTTCTTTTTGTTATTCCAGTTACTATTTCTTTGATTTCTCACTTGATTTTGACTACTTCGATTCTTTTGTTGTTTTCTAGGACCATCTTCTTCGTGATCGAAATCATCACGTTCTTTGTCTGGTCGAGCTTGTTTTTTACGACGTGTATCCACTGCAGGTTCTTTTTTCTCAGGGACGACTTCAACCACTGCTTGAACTTGCTGTGCTTGTTGCGCTTGTTCAGCTAACTTAGCCGCTTCTTCAAAGATTTCCTCTGGTTCCTTGCGTTTGTTAGCTTGAGCCAAGGCTTCTTTAGCAGCCTGATACTGCTTGAAGCGTTCCTCGCTTGAACGTGCGTACTCTGCATTTTGCTCTGCTTTTAGGGCTGCTGCACGGGCTTTAAAATCAATGCGTGGAGCCGCTTGATTTGGACGTTTGTCCTCTTGCTGACGACGATCGTTTCCACGATTTTGCTGACCTTGCTGTTTCTTAGATTGGTCATTAAAGCGACGATTGTCGCGATTTCCTTGACCTTGTTTTCCACCATTGCGACCGTCGTTTTTCTGACGGTTGCCGTTTTGTTGTTGGTCACGGTTATTGCCCTTATTTTGCTTGCGTCGTTCTGCCTGCTCTTTAGCACGTGCTTCACGCTCAGCCTTGAAATTACGGCTTTGCGGTTTAGCTGCTACTTTTTCTGCCTTCGGAGCGACTGGCTCAGCTGGTTTTGCCTCTTCCTTGGCTACAGCTGGTTTTACTGGTTCAGACTTTTCGGCTTTCTTTTCTGCACTTGCTTTTGGGGCTGCAGGTTTTGCCTCTTCCTTAGCTACAGCTGGTTTAGCTGGCTCAGATTTTTCGGCTTTCTTTTCTGCACTTGCTTTTGGTGCTGCAGGTTTTGCTTCTACTTTCGGAGCAGCTGCAGGCTTAAAGCTGGCAGCGATTTTTGCAGCGACAGCTTCTTCCACACTTGATGAGTGGCTTTTCACATCCAAGCCCAACTCTTTTGCACGCGCTACAACTTCTTTACTTTCTTTTCCAAGTTCTTTTGCGATTTCGTACAATCTTTTCTTAGACAAATCATGTCCTCCTCTTCTATTCCATAAGAGACCTCATTTTCTTTGTAAATCCAGCATCTGTCACAATCAAAACCTTTCTTGATTTACCGACTGCTATGCTTAATTCCAGTGTTGAAAACACGGTTACAATTTCTACTTGATAATAATGACTTTTATCTTGAATCTTCTTGGTCAGATTGGGTCCAGCATCATGAGCTAGAAAGACCAACTTGGCCTTGCCGTCTTGAATGGCCTTGACCACCAATTCTTCACCCGATATAATCCGCCCTGCTCTCTGAGCAAGTCCCAAGAGATTGCTTATCTTTTGCTTATTCAAGTCCTAACTCTCTTCTTTTCACTTTGTGATCCACATAAGCGATCAACTCGTCATAAAAGCTTTCTTCCACTTCCATGCTAAAGCTACGGTTAAAGACCTTCTTCTTTTTCGCCTCTAGGGCTTCTGCATTGTCTAGTTTGATATAAGCACCACGGCCATTGGCCTTGCCTGTCGGATCGATAAAGACTTGTCCTTCCTTGTTCTTGACAATGCGGAGCAAATCACGCTTATCAATCACTTCATTGGACACGACAGACTTGCGCAAAGGGATTTTTCTCGTTTTCATCTTTCCCTCCTCTAGCAGCTTTTATTCTTCTACAGTATCGTTTTCTACTTCCAACTCTACTGAAGCAGCGTCTTCCATGGCTTCAAATTCGCTAGCAGATTTGATATCGATACGGTAACCAGTCAAGTGAGCCGCCAAGCGCACGTTTTGTCCACGACGACCAATAGCAAGAGAAAGCTTGTTATCTGGAACAACCACCAAGGCATGTTTGCTGTCGTTTTCATCAAAGATAACTTGGTCAACTTCAGCAGGAGCGATAGCATTGTAGATAAATTCAGCTGGATCTGCTACCCACTCGATAACGTCGATGTTTTCTTCGATTGGTACCATGCGGTCATTCTTAGCATCGTAGCGAGCTGGGTGGAATTTGCTAGTAATCTTCTTGATATTAGCACCACCACGTCCAACGAT
The DNA here is from genome assembly GCF_013276335.1 of Streptococcus sp. 2100. Classification (NCBI taxonomy): domain Bacteria; kingdom Bacillati; phylum Bacillota; class Bacilli; order Lactobacillales; family Streptococcaceae; genus Streptococcus; species Streptococcus sp. 2100. Next base: position 86,204 of record NZ_VMKV01000017.1, read on the forward strand.
TGTACCGATAGCATCCACGTTTGGATTGTGGCTACGAACGGCAACCTTGGTACGGTCACCAGCTTCACGAGCCACGCTCATGATTTCAACAGTTCCGTCATAGACCTCAGGAATTTCTTGCTCCATCAAGCGTTTGATCATTTCTGGATGGCTACGGCTAACAAAGACATTGACACCGCGAGGGTTATCTTCAACCTTGTAGACATAAACTTCAATACGATCATGAGAAGCAAAAACTTCTCCAGGGATTTGGTCTTGTTTTGACAATTGGGCTTCGATGCTGCCAAGGTTGACATAGATGAAGCGGTTGTCAAAGCGTTCTACAGTACCAGACATGATTTCTTGTTCATGCTCTTTGTAAGTATTGTAAGTGATGGCACGTGTTTGCTTGCGCATTTTTTCCATGATAGTTTGTTTGGCAGATTGGGCTGCTACACGACCAAACTCAGCAGGCGCTTCTTCAAACTTGATTTTATCACCAAGTTCATAGGCTGAATTGATGGCAAGAGCATCTTTCAAGCTGATTTCCAAACGGCTATCAAATACTTCATCAACAACTTCACGGACAGTGTAAACGGTAAAGTCACCTGTTTTTTCGTTAAAGTCAATGGCTACGCTGTCTGATTGACCATAGCGTCTGCGATAAGCGGAACGAAGCGACTCTACTACTGCGTCGATGATATCTTCTTTTTTGATTCCCTTGTCTTCTTCCAAAATGCGGAAGGCCTCTAGCATTTCTTTACTCATGTTTTCTTCACTTTTGAATCCTCAAAAGCTATCCTTTCTTTTTCTATAATTTAACTGCTAAACGTGCTTTTGATACTAAACTGTATGGAATTTGGACAGTTTTCTTACGTGTCTTGTCCATATATTCCATAGTCAACTCGTCCTCTTCGAAGGCCAACAAGGTTCCTTCAAAGACCTTTTGCTTATCGATGGCTTGGTAGAGCCCGACATGGATGTATTTCCCAACCGCTCCAGCGACGGCATCTTTGGTTTTCAAAGGACGTTCCAAGCCTGGACTGGTAATTTCTAGGAAATATTGTTCTGGGAAGGGATCTGGCTTGATGGTGTCTAGGACAGGACTGATCATTTCTGTCAAGTCTGCCGTGTCGTTCAAGGTAATTCCTTCAGGTTTATCTACAAAAATACTGAGAATCATGTCACTGCCAATCTTTCCATACTCGATATCCACGAGTTCGAAAGGTGCTTCTATGACAGGTTCTACAACTTCTCTGACTAATTCTACGATTGTTGCGATTGCGTCCACCTCCTCATAAGCAAGAGGCGAAGATATTTCCCCGCCTCACTTTTCATATTCTTACTATCAGTATAGCACGTTTGCCAACTTATGTAAAGCAAAAGCACTTATACAGCCTGATTTTAGGCTATTTCTTAAAATTCTGCCTCAACTCGGTAGATAACTTGCCCCTTGTTGGAGAATTTTTGCTCGTATTCTGTCATGACATTGCCTTCAAAATCACTGGCATGTAAATCTAACCAGACACCATTGAGTTTCATGCCATACTGAGAAAAGCTCACTAGGCTGTACTCAAACAAGCCACGGTTATCCGTCTTGAAATGAATTTCTCCATTTTCAGGCAAGATACGTTTGAAGGTATCCAAGAAGGTCTTGTAGGTCAAACGACGCTTTTCATGGCGTTTTTTCGGCCAAGGATCTGAAAAGTTCAGATACAAGCGATCAATCTCACCGTCTTCAAAGTAGTCAGTCAAGTCAGAACCATCTACCCACAAGAGCTTGATGTTAGGCACTCCAACTTCAAGAACCTTGTCCAAAGCGTAGCTCAAAACAGACTTTTGAATATCAATCCCGATATAGTTGATGTCAAGGTTCTGCTTGGCCATCCCTGAAACAAAGGCACCCTTTCCACTTCCAACTTCCACATGAATGGGATTATCATTGCCAAACAAGTCCCGCCATTTTCCCTTGGCTTCTAAAGGATTGAGGACCACATACTGGGGATTTGCCTCTAGTAATTCTGTCGCCCCTTTACGATTTCTAACTCTCATCTTCTCTTTCCATACTTGTCTCGGAAGTGACGCAAGCCATGAATCTCCCGATTGACATTTTCTAAATCTTGGTTCATATAATACTTGGAAATCTGGCTCAAATAAGACAATTGACCATACCAATACAATTTACTTAATACCGTTTGATTGTACTTGTAACCGTAGTAGGTCAACCATTCCTTCCACTGATGTTCTGGAATATAATGGCAGAGCATATGGGCCACATCAAACATGCGGTCGGTCAAACGAACCGAATCCCAATCCACCAAATAAATCAAGCCACTGTCTGTCTCAATCCAATTACTATGTCGTACATCTCCATGGACAATGGTCGCATGGTCCTCTCTAAATCCTGGAATAGTCTGACGTAAATCAGCCATCACTTCACTGATAAAATGATTTTTACGCAAAGCATCTGGAGCCGTTTCTTGCCAAGACTGCAGTAAATCTACAGGCGTTTCCATGGCATATCCCAAACGACTCAACTGTGTCATCAACGGACGTGAGCGATGAAGGCGGGTTAAAATATTGACGATTTGCTTACGATTCATATCATAGGGGGTCAATATCTTGCCTGTCAACCATTCTTGAGCACACATATCACGCCCATCTGCCAAACGGCGACTCCATAATAATTGTGGAGCAATTTGTTCTCTAGCTAGACCAGGTAGGATTGGAGAGGTGTTCATTTTTACAAAGATGCGCTTCCCATCAGGATAGCTACCCATATAAGCTTTGCCACTTTTCCCAGGTATGGGAGTCAGTGTTAGCTCATTATCACCCAAATCCATTTCTTTCCTCCGTATAAAGTTTCCTTACTATTCTACTAGTTTTTGGCCTATTCGTCAACCGCTCCACGCCCGATTCTCAAAGAAAAGCATCTGGATTGGCTTGGGTATCATTATAGAAAGAAAAAGGCAAGCACCGTCTTCTGCTTACCTTTTCATAATTTTTATAAATAATATAAGAGTGGCCAACTGTTGTAAAACATGTGGACTAGAGTAGAAACCCATAAGTTTTGGCTCTTTTTATAAGCAAAGCCCAGCAACAAGCCCCCAAGTAGATAAAAAATAAACGAAGGGACATTAGAAGGTCCATGCATAAAAGAAAAGAGAGAGGAAGTTAGCACAAGCCCTAACCAAGAGTTGTCAAAAACCGCACCTTGAAGAAGTCCTCTGAAAATGAGTTCCTCCTGGATGGGGCCAAAAACTGAGGTAGTCAAAATCAAAGACAGAGAAATTCCTCTGCTGACTTCCGCCAAGTGTTGAACTCCTGCGCCAGAAGAAACAGCAAAGAAATGAATATAAACCAGCGTCTCAAGCACACTTAGAAGAAAGATTGCAATGAAAAGTAAAAGTTGTTTCCTGCTTAACATCCCAAAAGAAATCATTTCAAACTTTCTAGCATAAGCAACACTCAGCGAGGTTACTAGAAGACTTACAATAATCAATTCAGATTCATTTTGAAAAAAATCCCCATGGTTAATCGTATAAGGAACTGTAATGACGATTAGTAGTACTAAAAATCCAAAACACAAGGCATGAAATTTATCAAAAAACTCCATCAAATTATCCTCCTCACCAAACAGACTTCCTACGCGTCATCCTTTAGCTCTAACCTTTCCAAAACAAACCATTTGAGTAACCAAAATCCGACCACATAGCCAGCCCCTAAGAAGATAGCCATTAAAGCTAGCATGGGATTCAGGAAATAAAAGACCACCACAGATACAAAGGTTAGCACAAAAACATTAAAGGCAATGGTGTCAGAAGCCAAGTCTAGAATATAGGGCGTCAACCAGTCTAAGGTTTTTGAATCTAGGAAAAATAAGTGTTTATACATGATGACCTCCTCTATGGCTGAAAAGCAAGCCTTTTGTTTTTTACCCCAAGACCCTATGTAAAAAAGTCAGCAAAAATGGTAATGTTGCGAAAATATTATTGATCACATGCACCGCATAGGATGGATAAATACTCTTGGTATAGCGGGTCAAACCGGCAAAGATGATTCCAACTGTTGCAAAGATGAAAATATCTAACAGACTAGGCAGGCTTGAAAAATGAGGAAGAGCAAATAAAATTGACGGAAGAAGCAAATCAAGGCCAAATCTCGAATACTTAAAAAAGGCGTGTTGCAGTAATCCTCTATAGATCAGCTCTTCCATAAGTGGAGTCAGAAAGAACAAAGTTATATAGATACCTAGCTCGGCAAAGTTGGTCCCACTATAACCGATCAATACAGCCCAACCTTCAGCAGTTGACTGAACATGTTTAGCTGTCTGAACGTTAAAAGAGATCTGGAGCACTAGCACTAATACTGTCAAAATCGAATACCAAAGCCATTTTTTTCTCGGAATGCGAAAAAGATAGCCGTGCCCTGTCTTAAACAGAATCCAAATCATGACTCCACTAAATAGCAAACTCAAGAAATTTTGAATCCAGACGAAATTGCCAATCTGGGAAGAAAATTGCCAATAATTTTGAACAATAAGCGTCAGCCGAGAAAGACCAAATACGAAAAATAGGTAAGACAAGACTACACTTATTTTGAATAGAAGTTGATACTTTTTCATAGAAATCCTCCCCACTATGACCTCCCCTTGTCAGGCTCTACTGCTGTAAGATTAAGAAGACAGCTTGTTCTTTTTAAGGCTAACCTGACTACTAGATAATAGATACATTAAGGCATTAAAGACAATGAAAATATGTCCATAGAATAAAATCAATCTCGCATCCAAACCAAGATACAGTTTGACCATCAAAAAGATGAGCCAAAGAATTTGAAACCATAGCGTTTTTCCAAAAATAAATTTAAAGCGGTTTTGAATGTCTGCTTCCTTAATCTTTACCGCCAACCCTTTATTGGCAAGAAGGAAAATTCCTGCTTCAAATAATCCACTGTAGAGAACAATCCAACCTATCGATACATTAGAGATTTGTAAAAATGTCCCTAAAAGAATATCCAACATACTACTCAAGAAAATAACAAGAAATAATCTGTATTTCATATTAAATACCTCCATTCATTTATTTCACTAACAATTTAATAGAGCCTTCTACTCAAATATCCTGTCAGAAAAGAATAGAAAGCTACTTTTAATACTTCAAGCCCCAAATGAGCAGAAGCGTGATAAACAAGTAGAGAATACACCTATATAAGCGATTAGTTGTTGATAGAATTCTGTTTCTGAAATACCTCTATACAAACAAATAATAGACATAAAACCTGTCAAGCCGATGAACATGAGTTGATTGGTTCTAGGACTAACCAAATCATCATTTACGTATATTTAAGAGCATCTCTTTTATGTTAGTGTATATTAACACTAAAAAACAAGTTAGGCCAATAATATTTAAAATGAACAATAACGGGGTTAAGTCTCTAAAAAAATTATCCACTGACTCTACAAGAAATACTATACATATTATAGTCGAAACTATCTTTTTCTTATCCATAATTATTTACTCCTTTCCTAACAAATCCAACTTATCAATCAAGAGCGATTTTTAACAGAATGTAGCAGCACCCTTTGCAACTTTGACAATTTCAGTATAGCACTATTTGTTAAAGTTTTTCATCCAAATCTTGAATTGTCATCGAGACATCTTGAATTGTAAAAACTTCATTAGCCCCTACTTTTTATAATACTTCAAACCCCAAATGAGTAGAAGCATGATAAGCAAGCAGAGAATAGCGCCAATATAAGCGATTATTTGTTGGTAGGATTCTCCTGCTGTGATACCTCTATACAAACAAATAATAGACATAAAACCTGTCAAACCAATGAACATAAGTTGATTGGTTCTAGGACTAACCAAATCATCATCTTCAAACTCTCTTATCCTCATTTCCCTAGTGAGGTAAACAGTGACCAAAATAGAAGCCAAGTTAATAACCACTAAAAGAAATTGGAAAACCAAGGAAAAATTTAAAAACTGACGAGATAGAAATAGATAAGTAGAGACAAGCAAGGGCAACTGACCTAAGAACAATCTCGCAAGGAAGATGTTCCGTTTTTTAGCAAGAAAAGTTTTCATTTCTTTGCTCCTTTCTTTTTAGTTAAAGCAAGATAAATCATAACCGCAATCATATAGGCTATGGTATAAAATAGCTGATACCAAGCACTCTCCCTAAGCGGATATAGAAAGATGGACATGATTAGATACAAGATGAAAATGACAAGTATTTTTTTCTTCATAAGATTTCCTCCTAAATGTTTGTTGAGCTAGAACCTTTACACTATTAGTATAGCACTTATTTTGACCTTGGATCACTCAAATCACGAATGGTCATCAAAACATCTTGAATTGTAAAAAATTTAAAAAGCAAGCATGAAAAACATACTTGCCCTTTACACCATATTGATACCAACTTAATTTGTAGACTTTTCATCCTGCTATCACATATCATTTTGACAGGCGAAACAAAATTAAAGAAACTCCCCTGTAAATTAAGCTAGCAAATACAGGGGAAAAATTTATTTTTTAGGGGGTACTATCTGTATCCTTCTTTGGAGATTTTAAAAATTTTTCCCTAATTAAATAAGTAATAAAAGAAACAAACATACCAACAACAAAAGCAATAAGAAAACTTTTGAAATCCATAATTACCTCCAAGTACACAAGCTCAAGTCTTTAAGCAACCATAATAACCAATTGTAACATTGTTTTTGCATTCACGAGGAATACCTCTTTTTACTTTCGTCCTATTACAACCTTAATAAGGTTAGTATACTACTATTTTTTAAAATTTTCCATCCAAATCATAAATGGTCATCAAAACATCTTGAATTGTTAAAAAATTTAAAAAGCAAGCATGGAAAACATACTTGCCCTGGGGAAACTTGACAATGTGAAAATACAAAATAGAAAACTACTTACCCTCACTTCCGTATGTTCTCATATATTCTCATAATCGCAACAAGGATAGCAGCTGTCCCACTTGCCAAAAATAGGAGGGTAATGATAATGTTGAGAATTTCAGGCGTACTCCCTATTCTGTTGATAAGGCGGAGTAGAGATATAACTGTCAACTGAATCAGAAGTATTGACTCTACTCTTATCAATGAAGTCAGTTGGTTTTCAACTGCATATAAAAAGGCTGGTAGCAAAATACAGGCTATAGCAATCACAAACAGATTGCTCCCTGTTTCTTCTCCCTTGTTCACCACGGAAATCATGAGAAGATTCGATGCTATGATCAACGTAGAACAGATGATAAAAAAGGATTTCTTATTCATATAGGATACCTCATAAACTATAGTATTTTAATCGATGACTGCAGACAGTACTTCTTTCCACAAATCTTCTAATCATCAACCGACATCGAGTGAATCGTTAAAACCTGACGAAAGACTTGATTTTGACAGGTGGTATTTAAACTAGTATTAGGATAAGTTTCCACAAGCTTCATAACGGTATAGAGACCAACTCCTCTCTCCTCTCCTTTAGAGCTTGCTCCAAAGGAGAAGATTTCAGAAATATCTATTCTCTCTTCTTTGATGGAATTTTCGATGATGAAGGTCTCCTGTGCTCCATTTTTTAAAAAGGCGATTGAAACGTGAGGTTGACCAACCTCTACACTGGCTTCAATAGCATTGTCACAAAGGATAGACACAATGGTTAGAAAATCAAGTAGTCTCATCCCCTCGACCTGAATCTCCTCAGGAACTTCGACATTAAAGACAATATCCTTTTCTCTAGCTTTTATAAATTTTCCTGCTAGAAGACTTTTGAGGCCTTTATCACGAATATTCACCAATCGGCCCAGATCATATTTATTGTCCTGCAATTTCTGACTAGAATCCTTTAAGACCGAGTCGTAGACCTCTTTTATCTGCTCCATATCCTCCTCTTCAATACCCAGACGTAAACTGGTCAAGAGGTTGGTGTAGTCATGACGAAAACTCCGTACTTCCTTGTAAAGTTCCTCTATATGCCGACTATAGCGTTCCATATCTCTGTAGCGCAAGGCCTGCTCTTGGTTCAGTTTTTCCTGAAGTTTTTCCTTCAAATATGTATCTAGCTTCTTGACAATTCCCATAAAAAAGAGGAGGTAAAACACTAGGATGAGATGGCGAACAGTCGTTGATTGAATACCTTGTTCATATTCAAGGTAAGATAGACTTTGCATCACTAGATAATAAGCCCCCATTGCCCAGTTAATCTTAGTAAGAGACTTTTGAAAACCTGTATCTAGAAACTCCCTTCTCAATCTAGTGAAATCATAGTCTAACCATTTCAAAAAGACTAAAACTATGAAGCAAACGAATATCATAATCAATACAAAGATAGGATTGCCATCCCCATCTACAATTCCTTGCCCCAAAAATGGAAGCACAAAATAGGAAACACCTCTGTAAAAGAGCTCTACTAATATCATTGGGAAGAGACCATAAAAAATAAGGATTTTTTTAGGAAGCCCTCTTAACAATAAGAAAGATAGACCTATACCGAACAAAGGTTCTATAAAATAGGACAAATATTCACTTACATCCAAAAATTGAAAAGTCGCAAAAATGGCTCCTAGAAGAAATTTCAGAAGAAAAGCTTTGAAAATCCTCTCAAAAGTGAGACCAATTCCATCTACCTTAAAGAAAATGACAATTTCTAGTCCATTAATAACAAGCGCATACAACAATATCCAAGCAACAGCCATAATTTCTCCTTAATCAGTGTAAGTTATTGATAGCTTCAGACACTTTCCTGACCTTATAACGCGCGATTAGACAGCTTCCACCATTGGGAAAGAAAAGCAGTTTTTCTTTCTTATCTAAATGCACCACATTTGCTGGATTGATAAGAAAAGAGCGATGGCACTGCAGGAGACGAGGCTCCTGCTTGAGAATCTCCTCTAAACTCGCTGTAAATTCCAGTCTGTCCGTCTCGGTATAGAGAATAACATGATGAGATTTTGGGGACGTTTCGAGATAGTAAACCTCTTTAAAAGGATACTGGAATTGAGCAAATTTTGATTTAAAATAAAAGCAATCTTCCGCCAGACTTTTACTGTCTTGACCATTGGCATAGAGGAGGGCTGTCTCGATACGAGATTCAAACTTCTCTGCCGAAAGGGCCTTATCAATATAGTCCAAAGCAGACACTTGGTAGCGAAAGGACAGGGGCATAAACTCCGAGTGAGTCGTCACAAAGACGATCAGGGCATATGGATCCCGATCTCGAATCTTTCTAGCCACTTCTAGCCCCTTCATCTCCTCGTTTCGAATCTCAATATCCAAAAAGAATAGCTGATGTGCGCCCTTCTCATGCACCTCTGCCAGTAGCTGGTCTGGCTTACCAAAGACCTCAAAAGAGCTGGGAATGATATGATGTTCTTTCAAAAGTTTCTCAATCGTCGTTTCAATCCTAGTCTGTTGGGAAAAATCATCTTCCAAAACAAATATTCTCATCTTCCTACTCTCCTTCTTTCAACCATTTTTGACGAATTTCTCTATAGCGACGTCTGGCATACTTGACAGCGTATTGACCTTCTTCTCCGAGAAAAAGGATTCTTTCTTGAAAATCAATCGATTTCACTTTATCAAGATTGACCAAACAATTTCGATGACATCTCATCAAGGTTTTCCCATATTGGTTCTCAAGATCACTTAAATTTTGAACCATATTAAAACTAGCTTCTTCTGTAACAATCTGTACAGTATGGGCTTTAGTTGGATGTGTTTGGATATAGTAGACATCGTCGATGTTTACTTTATAAACTGTTTTCTGTGTCTGAATAATCATATGTTTCATTGGATTCTCCTCCTAAGAAAAGAATAACAGAAAAGTTCTCACACAAGCGCACCCAATCCTAAACAGTCTTTGAAAACTCCTAAAAGGACTATTTTTCTACAACATCATGATGAGCTTACAACTATTTTATCATAAAATCTTAACAGTACCATTCAGGAAATTTCAAGGACAATTAAAGATTTGATGGTGAAAAAGGAGATAAAAGTGATAGATTATGATTATAGAAAGACTATGTTTGCAACAACTTTAAAAATCATCAAAAAAGGAGGGGTGCATATGATTTATTCACATCCACCATGATTAACACCCTATAAATATACTCTATTGCAATTGACGTAAATATAACAAGGAGAAAATTATGGCCAAGTCAAATAAAACAAAACAATTAACATCAATCGAACTTTCTCATATAAATGGCGGTAGTATTCCATATGGATGGTATTCTCCGTTTCATATGATTAGCGATAATGTACTATGTAGAAATGGATATTCATATAATAAAGCTAATCTTGATAATGGTAAATGTATCATTGATTGGGGCAACATAGTTGGCAATGTTGCTAACAATATAGGTGCCTCACTAGGAGATTTACACAATCCCTTACCTTAAAACATAAATTATATAGGAGGTCACGTAAATGACAGACCCAATTAAAACTGCTCAGGCACTGATAACTGACTTAAACAAAGCCTACCAAGCATGCAGACAGGCAACCGCTGACGACGTCCGCTTTCAGGAGCAATTAAACTCTATTCTTGGCTTTCTAGCAAAGGCTGAGACAGTGGATAATCGAGTCTTGATTGAACTGGAAAAATTTTACCAGACTTCCAGTCTTCTCATGGGACTCAGCGCTCTCGATCCAGATGCTCCTACTCGTGCCGCTTGGCGGGCCTATGACCGCTTCCACTTTGACCAAGTCAAGACCAAGTTGAGCCTCTACGGGCCAACCATTATCTTGTAGAAAATAAAAGAAGTTGAGGCAAACTGAACTCAACTTCTTTTTTAGTGTCATATAGGCAATGTTAGTCCTGCATCTGACGTTTTACCTGATAAGGCAAATACAAGACTTGTAAAACCAAACCTGCACCCAGCAAGGCTAGAAGGGCTAGTTTTTCTTGGAAGGTAATCAACCCGACAACTAATTCCACAAGTAAAACAAAACTGGTCAATCCTCGGACTACCGCCTGCAAGCCTTTTTCCTTTTGCCCCTTGTCCAGTGGAAAGAGTTGAGTCAAATACTGGTAGTCAAAGGCATGATAGAGGGCCAGCAACTGGAAGAGCAAGAGGTAGTTAAAGAGAACTACCACTGCTGTCGCAATCCAAGCTTGCTCGATAAAGACCTGCGCCAGCAAGGAAAGTAGGAGCAGACGGAGACTGAGCGCAAAGAGATCTCCATTTCGCAAATAAGAACGAAGATAGAGATTTTGCCAAATCTTCCCAGGCACCTTCTGAACAACCTTTAGGATAAAGTCCAGATAGGCACGACGCTTGACGCTGTTTGAAATTCCCTTTACCTGCGTAAAGAGGGCAAAGAAACGAAGCAAGACTTGTTTGCGCTTGCTTTCTTGGGAAATGACATAGTCCCAGTTCAGTCCAGTTTCAGTGAAAAATTTGCTGGCCTTTTGACGAAAGAGGAAATATTTACCTAACCCAAACAAAAGCACATAGATTAGGAAGACAGGCAAGCCATAACCCATGGCTAAAAATAAGGGCGCAAATAAAAGCAAGAAAAGGGTCTGTACAAAGAGCCAAAAGACTAGGGAAATGCCAGTTTGACGCTTGAGATGGAGCTTGATTTCCTCTTCTCCAACTAAGAGAAAGAGCTTGTCTGGAGCCTCCATATAGGTGGCAATTCCACCCCAAAGCAACAGTAAAACAGAGGTAATTCCTACAAACAAAAGGATGGGCCAATGATTTTCAGGAAAATCTTGCAAGAGTTGACTGTACTGGTAGGCTAGAAAGCCCAGCAGGACAAGCAGGAACAAGACAAAGTGGTCATTGAGAACATAACGTAGATAACCAAGACACTCCTTACGAAAAGCCTGCTTTCTCTTTAAAAACAAGTCTTTCATAGGTCCTCCTCTTTGGTCAGAGCCAAGTAAATATCATTCAAACTAGCCTCAGGCATGTTAAAGGCTTCGCGCAGTTGCAGGAGATTTCCCTTAGCACGCACTTCCCCTTTGTGAAGAATGACAAAAGCATCACACATCTTTTCCGCTGAATCCAGCACGTGGGTACTCATGAGAATAGACTTGCCTTTTTGCTTTTCCACTTCCAAAAGCTGAATCAAGTCCGCAATAGCCAACGGGTCAAGACCAAGGAAAGGCTCATCCACGATGAAAAGACTTGGATCCACCACAAAAGCACAGATAATCATGACCTTCTGCTTCATCCCTTTTGAAAAATGAACAGGGAACCAGTCTAATTTCTGGTCCAGACGGAACATTTTTAACAAAGGTTCTACTCGATCAAAAGCAAGATCTTGCTCAATACCATAAGCCATGGCAACCGTTTCGATATGCTCTCTGAGGGTCAATTCCTCATACAAGCTAGGTGTCTCAGGAATGTAGCCAATTTGCTTGCGGTAACTTGTCGCATCTTCTTGCAGGGTCAGGCCATTGATATTGATGGAGCCACTATAAGGTGTCAACAGACCGATAATTTCATTGATGGTCGTCGATTTTCCAGCACCATTGAGACCAATCAAACCGACCAACTGCCCACTTTCAACAGTAAAAGACACATCTTTCAAAACAGGGACATGAACATAGCCACCTGTCAGGTTTTTAATTTCTAACATATTTTCTCCAAATCTGGTATAATGTAGCTATATTATATCAAAATTCAGTACAGTAGAGGTAGATTTTATGTCAGATTGCATTTTTTGTAAAATCATCGCAGGGGAAATTCCTGCTTCAAAAGTATATGAAGATGAGCAGGTTCTTGCCTTTCTTGATATCTCTCAAGTGACACCAGGACACACCTTGGTCGTGCCAAAAGAACACCCGACTTTATCACTTAA
>NZ_VMKV01000018.1:0-829 GCF_013276335.1 Streptococcus sp. 2100
CAAGCGTGGGACAGTCCGACAATGTCTTGGAAAAGGACGCTTTAAAGAGGTTTATTCTGCCGACTATGCTCAACAGTCTTATGAAAATAATCGCAAGCGCTCGGTCAAGAAATCAAGATTGAACAAGGAGCTGAAGGAAAAGATTCTCCACTATCATAACCAAAAATTTTCGCCTGAAATGATGGTCAAGGCTAAGGGCGTTAACGTGGGAATTTCTACCATCTACTACTGGATCCATCATGGAAAATTAGGATTGTCAAAACAGGATCTGCTCTATCCTAGAAAAGGAAAAGCGCTTAAGAAACAAGCTAGCACCAATTTTAAACCCCCTGGTCAATCTATCGAACAGCGTCCTGAAGCTATCAATCTGCGATTGGAGAATGGGCATTATGAGATTGATACGGTTCTGCTTACAAGGGTGAAAAATTATTGTTTACTGGTCTTAACTGATCGAAGGACTAGGCATCAAATTATCCGATTGATTCCAAATAAAAGTGCTGAGGCGGTCAATCAGGCTTTAAAACTCATCTTAAAACAACATCAAATTCTTTCCATCACGGCAGATAATGGTACAGAATTTAACCGCTTGTCTGATGTATTTTCTGAGGAACATATCTATTATGCGCACCCCTATGCCTCTTGGGAAAGGGGAACTGATGAGAATCACAACAGCCTCATTCGTAGATGGTTACCTAAGGGAACTAAGGAAACGACTCCCAAAGAAGTCACATTCATCTAAAATTGGATTAATAACTATCCTAAAAAATGCTTGAACTACAAATCACCCAGAGAAGACTTCTTCATGGCTAACTTGAACTTGAAATTTGGC
>NZ_VMKV01000019.1:0-4554 GCF_013276335.1 Streptococcus sp. 2100
TGACAAAAAAGTACGTGAGGTTAAGCCATGAAAAAAGGGAAGTCAGAAAATGCGTTTGAGGGCTTGATGTCTAGACAAGATTATCTAGTAGTACAAGCGAATGACCTAGCCAAAGCCTTTGGGAATTTAAAAGCCTTTGAACATAAGCTACTGGACTATTGTTTTAGCTATGTGACCAAAGAAAGCACTGCAACAGATACATTTACGACAAATGCAAAAGAGGTGCTGAAGCACTTTGGATTGAACGCTTCAGGGAAAAACTATGAGCGTGTGGCACGTGGCTTTAAAGCCCTAAACGAAAACACTGCGTTATATCTGCCAATCGTTGAGAATGGCGTTAAAGGGATATTGATGACCCAGTTATTTAGAAAAATTAAATTCTTAGCTAATGGCGAAGTGGAATTTATCTTTTCAGAAGATGCTGCGCCTTACGTATTTGCTTTACGTAGCCAGTTCTTCTCGTTCAAATTGGCAGAGTTAGCTCAAATCAAATCAAAGTATGCCATTATTTTGATGAAATTGTGGGAAGCAAATCGCTTTAAAAATCAACGTGTCACAACCATTCAAGGAGATTTAGACGATTGGCAAGATTGGTTTTTAGGGGAAGAGAGAAGAATGCCCCCTGCAATCTTTGCAAGGAACTGTCTGAAAGTTGGGGCAGAAGAGCTAGAGAAAAAATTAGGGGTAGATGTTTATCTAAACGTAGTTAAAAATGGCCGAAAGGTCATAGGCTATGAAATGCAGATTACTGATAATCGACAAGTACCAACTGCAGAGATAATCAAGCAAGCTGAAGAAAGAAGTCGACAGACAGATATTTATGATTTTTTAGATTAAGCACTGTTCAAAAATCTAAGTATGGTTCAAATGGTTGTAACTGTCATGGAAAACACTTGTTTATATCTAATTTATGAGTAAAAAGATGCTATTGAGATGAAAAAGCAGCTCGATGTTGATGAAATTTAAAGAGACTGGGACAAAATTGTCCCAGTCTCTTTCTTGTTAGTGAATTATTCTTCGTATAGAATTTCAGGGTTCGGTATGCTCATCCCTGAACCACCACTACTGTAATTATTTGTTTCTGATTGAGGAAGTGCTATTTGTATTCCACCAGGGCCGTAAGCTACACCTGTAAAAGTTACTCTTTTTATTTTTCCGCTTACATATATTGAACCACTAACTGATTGTCCTGCCCTACCTTGACCGCTTACCGGGTAATATAAGGTACGGCCATTTGTTAATGTAATACGAACTCCTCCAGAGAATTGATAAGAGCTTTTAGTATAAGGTCGTGCGTACCACCATGCTCTACTTCGGTTATCATAAATTTCTATTTTGGAAACTCCACCATTTCCAGTTGCAGTAGAATATGGGGTGATTTGGTTTGCTTTTGGAGTTTCGGCATATGTTGTAACAGTAAATGAAAGAAGAGTGAGAAAGGTAGTTATAAATAAAATAAGTTTTTTCATGGTAGTTCTCCTTTATTTTTTGTATGATTATATCAGAATATTTTAAAAAATGAAAGGGTTTTCTATGAAGGGTGATGTTTTTTTTGATTATTTTTTGAAATCACTTAGGTTTCATCTTGGTGATAGGTGTAAGGATATTGGATTTATAGAGTTTGCTAAGGATGAAAATAATAGTTTTATTATTATAAAGGATTATATTTTAGAATCATTAGTAGTGTTGTCAAATATTTTGAGTAAGGAGAGGATTGTGTTTTCTTGTGGGGTTATTCATAGTAAGGGGGGAGTTACTGGAGTAGAAGTATGTATGAATGTATTAGAGTTAGAAAGATTAAATAATTTGTATAAGATATAGTTTTGAAGAATATTAAAAAATATAATGGAAACTGTCTATGTAGGATGTGTGGAGTTGATAGTATCAATGTTTCCTATGGAGATAATTTTCTCAACTATGTTTACTTTGATTTTTTGGTCGGACAATAGCGAAGCCGTCCGACTGTCATTTTTTCAAAAAATGCCCTTGCGATTCGAGGGCTTTTTTTGTAGTTCGCCCTGGCATAAAGTGGGCGGACTAGCTCTCTGCAAGAGCCTTCGGAGAACGCACTTTTACGAAGTAAAGTATAGTGCGTTATACTTTACATGGAAGTTAGCCGAAATTTGTGCTAAAACTCTAGCTAGAATGTTATCACAATAGACGAGCAATAGGCTTGCCGGCTCGTCTGTCATTCGCTACTCGAATGACCCACCTGAGGAGGTAAAAGTTATGAGCTACATGGTTGCGAGAATGCAGAAAATGAAAGTTGGGAATTTGGGTGGCGCATATAAGCACAATGAACGGATTTTTGAAAAGCACTCAAACAAAGACATCGACACGAGCAGGTCACACCTCAACTATGAGTTGACGGATCGTGACCGCTCTGTGTCGTATGAACGGCAAATTAAGGACTATGTGAACGAGAACAAGAGTTCTAAACGTGGGATACGGAAAGACGCTGTTTTGTGTGATGAATGGATTATTACGTCAGATAAAGATTTTTTTGAAAAGTTGGGCCAGGAGCAGACGAGAAAATTTTTTGAAACGGCTAAAAACTACTTCGCGGAGAATTACGGAGAAACCAACGTTGCTTATGCCAGTGTACATCTTGATGAGAGTACCCCACACATGCACTTAGGGATTGTGCCAATGAGAAATGGTAAGCTGTCATCAAAGGTTATGTTTAACCGTGAGGAGCTAAAGCATATTCAGGAAGATTTGCCAAAGTACATGAATGAGCATGGTTTTGAGTTGCAACGTGGAAAGCGAGATAGCAAAGAACAGCATTTGAGTGTGGCGGACTACAAGGAAAAAATGGGGCGTGAAGCTCTTAATCAGGAATTGCTAGATTTAGGAGCGCCAAAATATTGGCATACGGAAGAACGTAGACCTGCAACAATGTCAGAAATTCAAGATTATGAGGACATAGGTTCTTTGTTTGCAGATTCAGACGTGACATTTAACATCCGAGAAGCGACGTTGGAAGAGCGTTTCAAATGGCTAGACACTCATAGAAACGATTTAAGGGCAGATTTAGGACGTTTAGAGGGTGTCCTTGAGAAAAAGATTGACGAATACGGTAAAATCGATTCTGAGGCTTCTGAGAGGCTCTCAGAGCTATCTGAGTTAAATTCTGAGGTAAATAGTCGTCAGGAGGAAATAAAGGGGTTAAAAAGCGATTCTAAGCGTCTGAGCGATGATGTGGTTCGTCTGGAGAGAGCTCATAGAGAAAAAACGCAACTTTTGGTGGAACAATCAAGTAACTTATCGAAAATTTCGTATAGAGATTTAGATAGACGTCGAGTTGCCAAAGAGTTGCAGGAAGAATTAGAAAATGCTACTCCTAAACTGTTTGGCGATGGCTTTAATTTTACTTCGGATTTTGTTGGACGACTGAAGACGTTTGTGTCTGATGTTGTAGAGAAGCTGGAGCAGGCGGTCAATCAAAATGAGTTACTTAGAAATGCACTAGCAGGCATGAAAGAAGCAAAGAGTAGGCTTGAAAATAGCCTATCTCATGCAGAATGGAAAAATCAGCAATTAGAGACTGAAAACAAAGCATTAAAGCTAGAAAACAGGGAGTTGAAAGTTTCTAAAAATCTCTTAGATGACCTTTCTGAAGTCATAACAGAAAAAGAAGTAACCAGCCTCAATAAGCGTTTAGAAAACTTAAGAGAGACACGAGAACTGTCTAGGAAAAGACATGAGCCTACAAAAGGGCGGAGTATCTGAGCGATTTATGCCGTGAAAGCTATTTGACAATAAGCTAGGTCAAGTTAGACTGGTTAAGGCGGTTCAGTCTGAACTTTGTTCAGCTGACCGACAAACCAAAGACTAACGACCTAGGTTCCTTGTTGTCAAATAGACCATGGAATAAAACAAGCGGACATGGTATAATAGCAATATTCTGGCACTAAGCCTTCGAAAGGAGGTGTTTAGCTTGTTAGAACTCATTACTCTTCTTGTTGTTGTCCGAGTAGTGTTGCCCTTAGCGTACGAGTTGGGGAAAGCCTATGGGATGAAGTGGATTGAAAAGCGCTTCGATGACAACGAGAAATAGTGTCACTTTTCACGAACGCTAGTGTGTTGTAGCTAGCGCAAAAAAGCACCCTAAGTCTTGGCGGACAGGGTGCTTTTCGTTTAGCGTGATGAACTCACTACTCTTGTTGTTGATTAAATTATAACATAGTTTTATAATGGGTGTCAAAAATAGACATTTGTGATATAATCAAATTGAGGCGCCTCAGCGATACGGTCGGTGGCGTGAATCTCTTTATAGGTCGGGCAACTGGAAACGGATAGCTCAAAGGGCACTATTTTGTGTCGGGTGTGGGACTGCCTTCAGCTTCGAGCTGTAAAGACCCCGGATGCATTTTTAAGAGATTGGCCCGATAGGGTCTTTTTTTTTGAAAAATTAAAAAAAAATGAAGGATTTTTTCTAAAGGAGTTACTTTCATACTTACTTTATAACTTACTTTATATATACTTTGGGGGTGTCAAAAAGTCAGTATTATCAAGGGTTTGCGAGGAGATAAGTGACAAAAAAGTACGTGA
>NZ_VMKV01000002.1:0-10140 GCF_013276335.1 Streptococcus sp. 2100
TTATACTCAATGAAAATCAACGAGCAAACTAGGAAGCTAGACGCAGGTTGCTCAAAACACTGTTTTGAGGTTGCAGATAGAGCTGACGTGGTTTGAAGAGATTTTCGAAGAGTATTATTTAAAGTAAAATAGAAAGAGGTGGGGTCTATGTTTAATCTAGAAATCTTTAGAAGTAAAGATAGTCTACTCCTGCTTGAAAAAGAAAAACCAGAAATAGTACCTAGAGTAGCCATTTAGCTAGTCTAAATTTTTTAAAACAAAGGTCAAAGATAGTCAATATCAGTAATAATAAATAACAAAAAGAGGTAAAGAATATGAATAACAACTTTAATAATTTTAACAACATGGATGATTTATTTAACCAATTGATGGGTGGTATGCGAGGATATAGTTCTGAAAATCGGCGTTACTTGATTAACGGCCGTGAAGTAACGCCTGAAGAATTCGCTATTTACCGTCAAACTGGTCAACTTCCAAGCGAAGGAAGTGAACAAGCTCAGTACGTTCAAGGTAAAGGTATGAAACAAGATGGTGTCCTTGCTAAACTAGGTCGTAACTTGACAGCAGAAGCGCGTGAGGGCAAGCTGGATCCTGTTATCGGACGAAACAAGGAAATTCAAGAAGCATCTGAAATTCTTTCACGCCGTACCAAGAATAATCCTGTTTTGGTCGGAGATGCAGGTGTTGGTAAGACAGCAGTTGTCGAAGGTCTAGCGCAAGCCATTGTGAACGGAGATGTTCCTGCTGCTATCAAGAACAAGGAAATTATTTCTATTGATATCTCAGGTCTTGAGGCTGGTACTCAATACCGTGGTAGCTTTGAAGAAAATGTCCAAAACTTAGTCAATGAAGTGAAAGAAGCAGGGAATATTATCCTCTTCTTTGATGAAATTCACCAAATTCTTGGTGTTGGTAGCACTGGTGGAGACAGTGGTTCTAAAGGACTTGCGGATATTCTCAAGCCAGCTCTCTCTCGTGGAGAATTGACAGTGATTGGGGCAACAACTCAAGACGAATACCGTAACACCATCTTGAAGAATGCTGCTCTTGCTCGTCGTTTCAACGAAGTGAAGGTCAATGCTCCTTCAGCAGAGAATACTTTTAAAATTCTTCAAGGCATTCGTGATCTCTATCAACAACACCACAATGTCATCTTGCCAGACGAAGTCTTGAAAGCAGCGGTGGATTATTCTGTTCAATACATTCCTCAACGTAGCTTGCCAGATAAGGCTATTGACCTTGTCGATGTAACGGCTGCTCACTTGGCGGCTCAACATCCAGTAACAGATGTGCATGCTGTTGAACGAGAAATCGAAACGGAAAAAGACAAGCAAGAAAAAGCAGTTGAAGCAGAAGATTTTGAAGCAGCTCTAAACTATAAAACACGCATTGCAGAATTGGAAAAGAAAATCGAAAACCACACAGAAGATATGAAAGTGACTGCAAGTGTCAATGATGTGGCTGAGTCTGTGGAACGAATGACAGGTATCCCAGTATCGCAAATGGGAGCTTCAGATATCGAACGTTTGAAAGATATGGCCCATCGCTTGCAAGACAAGGTGATTGGTCAAGATAAGGCCGTAGAAGCTGTAGCTCGTGCTATCCGTCGTAACCGTGCTGGTTTTGATGAAGGAAATCGCCCAATCGGCAGCTTCCTCTTTGTAGGGTCTACTGGGGTTGGTAAGACGGAGCTTGCTAAGCAATTGGCACTCGATATGTTTGGAACCCAGGATGCGATTATCCGTTTGGATATGTCTGAATACAGTGACCGTACAGCTGTTTCTAAGCTAATTGGTACAACAGCAGGCTATGTGGGTTATGATGACAATAGCAATACCTTAACAGAACGTGTTCGTCGCAATCCATACTCTATCATTCTCTTGGATGAAATTGAAAAGGCTGACCCTCAAGTTATTACCCTTCTCCTCCAAGTTCTAGATGATGGTCGTTTGACAGATGGTCAAGGAAATACAGTAAGCTTCAAGAACACTGTCATTATTGCGACCTCAAATGCTGGATTTGGCTATGAAGCCAACTTGACAGAAGATGCGGATAAACCAGAATTGATGGACCGTTTGAACCCCTTCTTCCGTCCAGAATTCCTCAACCGCTTTAATGCAGTCATCGAGTTCTCACACTTGACTAAGGAAGACCTTTCTAAGATTGTAGATTTGATGTTGGCTGAAGTTAACCAAACCTTGGCTAAGAAAGACATTGACTTGGTAGTCAGTCAAGCGGCTAAAGATTATATCACAGAAGAAGGTTACGACGAAGTCATGGGGGTTCGTCCTCTCCGTCGCGTGGTTGAACAAGAAATTCGTGATAAGGTGACAGACTTCCACTTAGATCATTTAGATGCTAAACATCTGGAAGCAGATATGGAAGATGGCGTTTTGGTTATTCGTGAGAAAGCCTAAGATAGAATTTTGAGGATAAAAAAGAAGGAGCCAGCTGAAAAAAACTGGTTCCTTTTGAGGTACGACGGGCATGTCGTGTAGTAGAGGTGTACTATTCTAGTTTCAGTCTACTATAGTAGCTCAGAAGTCGGTACTTAAACGTGCTATATCAAAACCAGTCCTGGAAAAACGTGGACTGGTTTCGTGTTTGGATTATTACCTTGAACGACATGCGTTAAAAGTTAGTTGAACCGCCGTATGCCGAACGGCACGTGCGGTGGTGTGAGAGGGGCTAGAGATTATCCCCTACTCGATTTTAAATCACATGACGTTCAAAGGCATCATCTGAAATCCCTTGTTCCAAGATGAGTTTTGCCCATTCTTTAGCAGAGAAGAGGCTGTGGTCCTTGTAGTTTCCGCAAGATTCGATGGTTGTCCCTGGGACATCTTCCCAAGTAGTAGTTTCAGCGATTTCCTTGAGCGAATCCTTGATAACAGCTGCGATTTTAGCACTGGCGTGACGTCCCCACATAATCATGTGGAAGCCTGTGCGGCAACCAAATGGTGAACAGTCAATCATGCCGTCAATGCGGGTACGGATGAGTTTGGCTAAGAGGTGCTCGATAGTGTGAAGGCCGGCAGTAGGGATCGAGTCTTCATTGGGTTGCACTAAACGAATATCATAATTGGAGATGACATCTCCCTTTGGCCCTGTTTCTTCCCCAATCAAGCGAACATAGGGTGCTTTGACAATGGTGTGGTCAAGTTCAAAACTTTCGACAATAACTTCTTTTGACATGGTAAATCCTTTCAGTTTTCTTCTCTCATTATATCATAAAGGTTGCTCCTGAGACAGAGAGAAAACCTCTCCGAGGCTGGAGAGGTTGAAATCTTTACTTACGATATAAGCGGTCGTATTGGTAGTATGGGTCAAAGGTTACGTTGATACCCAGTTTACGAAGGACATTCTTGTCTTCATCAGTCAAGATGATGGTTGAGTGGGCTTCGCTTCCTTTGAGGTTGCCGAGTTCTTCCATAGCGCGGGCAGCATCAGGATTTTCTGTAGCTGTGATAGCAAGTGCAATCAGGATTTCATTTGAATGAAGGCGTGGATTGTGGCTACCGAGATGATCGATTTTAAGACCTTGGATTGGCTTAACAACTTCAGGCTCGATTAGTTTTACTTCTTTAGCGATGTCAGCTGATTTTTTGATGGCGTTGATCAAGGCAGCGGCTGTAGGGCCAAAGAGTTCTGAGTTCTTACCAGTGACGATTTCCCCATTTGGCAATTCAAAGGCTAGGGCTGGTCCACCAGTTTCTTCTGCTTTTTGGCGCGCAACGACAGCAACCTTACGGTCTGCAGGTGTGATACCGAGGTCGTTCATGAGCAACTCAATTTTCTTGACGGCAGCTTCGCCAACTTTTTCAGCTTTGAAGTCAAGAACTGTTTGATAGTAACGGCGGATGATTTCTTGTTTAGAAGCTTCGACAGCAGCCTCGTCATCTGTAATAGCGAAACCAACCATGTTGACACCCATATCTGTCGGTGAAGCGTATGGTGATTTTCCGAGAATACGTTCCAACATGCGCTTGAGCACTGGGAAGATTTCGATATCACGGTTGTAGTTGACAGTGGTTTCTCCATAGGTTTGAAGATGGAAGGGGTCAATCATGTTGACATCATCAAGGTCAGCTGTGGCAGCTTCATAAGCCAAGTTAACTGGGTGATGAAGGGGAAGATTCCAAACAGGGAAGGTTTCAAATTTAGCGTAGCCAGACTTGATGCCATTGATTTGGTCGTGGTACATATTGGACATACACGTTGCCAATTTTCCAGAACCGGGTCCAGGAGCGGTTACGACAATCAAGTTGCGACTGGTTTTGATGTAGTCGTTTTTGCCCATGCCTTCTGGGGAAATGATGTGATCCATATCCGTCGGATATCCTTTGATTGGATAATGAAGATAAGAATCAATTCCGTTTTTCTCAAGTTGGTTGCGGAAGGCATCTGCAGCGGGTTGGCCAGCGTATTGTGTAATGACAACGGAGCCGACAAAAATCCCTAATTCATTGAATTTGTCAATCAAACGAAGAACTTCTTGGTCATAAGAAATGCCTAAGTCGCCACGTGCTTTGGAATGTTCAATGTTGCTAGCATTAATGGCAATCACAACCTCAACCTGCTCTTTCAATTCTTGCAAGAGCTTGATTTTGTTGTCAGGTTCATAACCAGGAAGGACACGAGCAGCGTGGAAATCTTCTAACATTTTACCGCCAAATTCTAAGTAGAGTTTGCCGTCAAATTGGTTAATGCGTTCCAAAATATGGTCGCGTTGTAAATTCAAATATCGTTCAGAACTAAAAGCTTGTTTTTTCATTTTTTTACCTCTGACCTCTATTATAATAAAAAATTGGAAGTTAGGAAACTACGGAGTTAAAAAAGGAATCAAAAAGATTAGGCGAACGCTTGCATAAAAATCTGAAAAGCGCTATCATAGACTATAGATTATTAAAATAATGAGGTAAGAAGATGCAAGAAAAATGGTGGCACAATGCCGTAGTTTATCAAGTTTATCCAAAGAGTTTCATGGACAGCAACGGAGATGGAATTGGCGATTTGCCAGGAATTACCAGTAAGTTAGACTATCTAGCCAAGCTAGGGATTACAGCGATTTGGCTTTCTCCCGTTTATGACAGCCCTATGGATGATAATGGCTACGATATTGCTGATTATCAAGCGATTGCAACGATTTTTGGAACCATGGAGGATATGGATCAACTGATTGCGGAAGCTAAGAAGCGTGATATTCGTATCATCATGGACTTGGTGGTCAATCATACCTCGGATGAACATGCTTGGTTTGTAGAGGCCTGTGAAAATCCTAATAGCCCTGAGCGAGACTACTATATCTGGCGCGATGAACCCAATGACCTAGATTCTATCTTTAGTGGGTCTGCTTGGGAATACGATGAAAAGTCAGGTCAATACTATCTCCACTTTTTCAGTAAGAAACAGCCGGATCTCAACTGGGAAAATGAAAAACTTCGCCAGAAAATTTATGATATGATGGACTTCTGGATTGATAAAGGTATTGGTGGTTTCCGTATGGATGTTATTGACATGATTGGCAAAATTCCTGACGAGAAGGTAGTCAATAATGGTCCTATGCTTCACCCCTATCTCAAGGAAATGAATCAGGCCACCTTTGGAGCTAAGAATCTCTTGACAGTAGGGGAAACCTGGGGAGCAACGCCAGAGATTGCCAAGCTCTACTCTGACCCAAAGGGGCAAGAATTGTCTATGGTCTTCCATTTTGAACATATCGGTCTTCAGTATCAGGAAGGTCAGCCTAAATGGCACTATCAAAAAGAGCTGAATATCGCTAAGTTAAAAGAAATCTTCAACAAATGGCAGACAGAGTTAGGAGTTGAGGACGGCTGGAATTCCCTCTTCTGGAACAACCATGACCTCCCTCGTATTGTCTCAATCTGGGGAAATGACCAAGAATACCGCGAAAAATCTGCCAAAGCCTTTGCAATCTTGCTTCATATTATGAGAGGAACTCCTTATATCTACCAAGGTGAGGAGATTGGGATGACCAACTATCCGTTTGAAACGCTGGATCAAGTAGAAGATATTGAATCCCTCAATTATGCGCGTGAAGCTCTTGAAAAAGGTGTTTCGCTGGAAGAAATCATGGACAGTATACGTGTCATTGGACGTGACAATGCCCGTACCCCTATGCAATGGGACGAGAGCAAAAACGCTGGTTTCTCAACAGGTCAACCTTGGTTGGCAGTGAATCCAAACTATCAAGCAATCAACGTTCAAGAAGCGCTGGCAAATCCAGATTCTATTTTCTATACTTATCAGAACTTGGTCCAAATCCGTAAGGAGAACAGCTGGCTGATTCGAGCTGACTTTGAATTGCTTGATACGGCTGATAAGGTCTTCGCCTATATCCGTAAAGATGGCGACCGTCGTTTCCTAGTTGTGGCTAACTTGTCCAATGAAGAGCAAGTCTTTGTAGTAGAAGGAAATGTCAAATCTGTCTTGATTGAAAACACCCTAGCTCAAGAAGTCTTTGAAAAACAAATCTTAGCTCCATGGGATGCTTTCTGTGTGGAATTACTATAAATATTTTTTACAGAAAAATTTAAAATTGAAATCGCATAAAAACAAGGGAAGGCTGTATGAAAAGGCAGAAATCCTTTGTTTTTTATAACCAAGGTTTATAAACTTTCATTCTCGAAATTCAATTAACTTTACAAATTTCCACTATTTTGGTAAAACAAACCTATGTTACAAAAACTAACATAAAGTAGAAGGGAGATGAATACAAAAAAGAGTGTCCTTAGTGCAGGCCTGACTTTTGCATTTGCCTTGCTTTTAGCTGCTTGCGGACAATCAGGTTCAGATACAAAAACTTACTCATCAACCTTTAGTGGAAATCCAACTGCATTTAACTACTTGTTAGACTACTACGCTGATAATACAGCCATCATTACCAACCTAGTTGATGGTTTGCTTGAAAATGACAATTACGGAAATCTAGTTCCGTCTTTAGCAGAGGACTGGTCTGTTTCAAGCGGCGGTCTGACTTATACTTACAAATTGAGAAAAGTGCCAAATGGTTCACGGCTGACGGTGAAGAGTACGCCCCAGTTAAGGCACAAGATTTTGTGACAGGTATCAAGTACGCAGTGGATAATAAATCACAGGCCATTGACTTGATTCAAAACTCGATTAAGGGCTTGAATGATTATATTACAGGAGCGAATTCTGACTTTTCTAAGGTTGGGGTGAAGGCCATTGACGACCAGACTGTTGAGTATACTTTGTCACGGCCAGAACCTTACTGGAACTCAAAAACAACCAACAGTATTCTTTTCCCAGTAAACGAAGAGTTTTTAAACTCAAAAGGGAAAGATTTTGGTACCCTATCTCCAGATAGTATTCTCTACAGCGGACCTTATTTGTTAAAAGATTTCACATCAAAATCATCGATCGAGTATGCGAAAAATCCGCATTACTATGATCATGACAAAGTATCAATTGAACATGTGAAATTGGCCTATTTTGATGGTTCAGACCAAGAATTGACCATCCGTAACTTTGAAAGTGGAGCTTATTCTATCGCTGGGGTTTATCCAAATAGTTCTAACTTGGCTAAGACCAAGGAGAAATATAAGGATAATATCGTCTATAGCTTGCAGGACAAGACTTCTTGGTATTTCAATTTCAACGTTAACCGTAAGGCCTACAATCACACTGCTAAAACGACAGATGAGCAGAAGAAGTCAACTGAGACAGCTGTTTTGAACAAGAACTTCCGCCAAGCGGTGAACTTTGCCTTGGACCGCACAGCCTATTCTGCTCAGTCAAATGGGGAAGAAGCAGCTAGCAAGACTCTTCGTAACACCCTAGTACCTCCTACATTTGTCCAAGTTGGAGACAAGACCTTTGGAGAAGTAGTCGCTTCTAAATTGGTCAACTACGGAACAGAATGGTCAGGTATTAACTTGGCAGATGCTCAGGATGCCTATTTCAACAAAGAAAAAGCCCAAGCAAAATTTGTGGAAGCTAAAAAAGAATTGGCAAGTCAAGGTGTGACTTTCCCTATTCACTTGGATGTGGCTGTTGATCAGACAAGTAAAAATGCTGTGACAGGCATGAACTCAGTTAAGCAGACCCTTGAGTCAGTTTTGGGTGCTGATAACATTGTCATTGATGTTCAGCAACTTTCAACAGATGATTTTAATAATGTAGCCTTCTTAGCACCGACAGCAGCTGATCGTGACTACGATTTGAACTTTGATGGTTGGGTGGGTGACTATCAGGATCCATCAACTTATCTCAATCCTTTCAATGCAGAGGATGGATTCTACCTTAAGATTTTTGGACTAGATGCCAAGGAAGATAAGGAAAAAATCACTAGTCTAGGTCTGGATACCTACACTAAGATGCTCAAAGATGCAGATAGTGAAAACAAAGATGTAGCCAAGCGTTATGAAAAATACGCTGAAGCACAGGCTTGGATGATTGACAATTCTCTCATTATGTCAGCTATGTCAAGTGGTGGCACAGCATCTGTAACCAAAGTGACGCCATTTACAAGAGGCTATTCATTGGTTGGTATCAAGGGTGATGGCAATAACTACAAGTACATGAAACTGCAAAAAGACACTGTGACGACCAAACAGTTTGAAGAAGCTAAAAGTAAATGGGAGCAAGAAAGCAAAAAAGCAATCGAAAAAGCCCAAAAAGAAGCAGAAAAACATGTTAAATAGTTAGAAATAGCCTTTTCAAGCAAAATCCTAAAGACAAACATCAGTTTTGGTGCTTGTCTTTTTAAATCACTCGGCTATCGAAAACTGAGAAATGATTTGTTTTGTGCTAAAATAGATTGAAACGAATACTCAATAAAAATCAAAGAGTAACTGGGAAGTCAGCTCAAAATACTGTTTTGAGGTTGCAGATGGACGCTGACGTGCTTTGAAGAGATTTTCGAAGAGTATAAAGATCCTCTCTTTTACTATAGTTAAGGAGATGTAAAGATAAGTGATAAGGAAGAGACTATGTACGACTATCTAATCGTTGGTGCTGGTTTGTCGGGAGCAATTTTTGCTTATGAGGCGACTAAGCGTGGAAAAAAAGTAAAAGTTATTGATAAACGTGACCACATTGGTGGAAATATCTACTGTGAGAATGTAGAAGGGGTTAATGTTCATAAATATGGTGCCCATATCTTTCATACTTCTAATAAAAAAGTTTGGGACTATGTCAATCAATTCGCTGAGTTTAACAATTATATCAACTCGCCTCTAGCTAATTACAAGGGTAGCCTTTATAATCTACCTTTCAATATGAATACTTTCTATGCTATGTGGGGTACAAAAACTCCTCAAGAAGTGAAAGATAAGATTGCTGATCAAACGGCTCATATGAAGGACGTTGAACCTAAAAACTTGGAAGAACAGGCTATCAAGTTGATTGGTCCAGATATTTATGAAAAATTGATTAAAGGATATACTGAAAAGCAATGGGGACGTTCTGCTACTGACCTTCCACCGTTTATTATTAAACGTCTACCAGTTCGTTTGACCTTTGATAATAATTATTTCAATGACCGTTACCAAGGAATTCCAATTGGTGGGTATAATGTCATTATCGAAAATATGCTCAAGGATGTGGAAGTAGAACTTGGTCTTGACTTTTTTGCCAATCGTCAAGAATTAGAAGCTTCTGCTGAAAAAGTTGTCTTTACAGGGATGATTGACCAATACTTTGATTATAAACATGGTGAGTTAGAATACCGTAGTCTTCGTTTTGAGCATGAAGTTTTTGATGAAGAAAACTATCAAGGAAATGCTGTAGTGAACTACACAGAGCGAGAAATTCCTTATACTCGCATTATTGAGCATAAACATTTTGAGTATGGTACACAAGCTAAAACGGTTATTACTCGAGAATACCCAGCTGATTGGAAACGTGGAGATGAGCCTTATTATCCAATCAATGATGAGAGAAACAATGCTATATTTTCCAAATATCAGGAAGAAGCGGCAACAAATGACAAGGTTATTTTCTGTGGTCGTTTAGCAGATTATAAATACTACGACATGCATGTGGTCATCGAACGGGCTTTGGAAGTGGTCGAGGAAGAGTTGGGACAATAATGCAAGGATTCCGTTATTTTAGAATCTTTGCTACTTAAGATTTTTATACTAAACTAAAATTAAA
>NZ_VMKV01000020.1:0-30056 GCF_013276335.1 Streptococcus sp. 2100
AACTTCCCATAATGTTTCTTATGTGCTTCAAGTATATAAAAAGGCGTAAAAATACGCCTATAGATAATGGGGTTGAAATAGGTTTATTGTTGATGAGATTGTAGATAATTCAATTTTTTACTTCCAATCGAATACTTAAAACCTCCACCTTTTCTGCCTGTAATTGTTCATCATAAAATTCAATATCTTCAGGATTTTCCCCTTGGCAACCTCGGTAGAAATATTCTTCCGCTCGATCAGGATTCAAAAATCGACAAGCACAAACAAAACAGTCTCCATCATCATTTATTGAGATAATATAGTAGATTGAAATAAGATGTAAACAAATCGATTAGGAAAGTTAAATTAGTTTCTAGAAATTTTTAGCAGATGTAGTGTACTATTCTAGTCTCAATTTACTATGGCTTCAAATATATCTTTCGAAAAAATATTTACAGATGTGTAATTTTGAAGCTTGCAAAAGTTAGTAAACTTGTAGATTTCGATTTGAAGTAACTTGTTTTCTTGCCCGATATTGTTTTTGAAATTGAATTTTTCCATAGTGACTCCTTAATTTTCTTCTACACGTCTGATGATAAATCTAATTCGCAAAAGAGTCAAGAGGATTTTTCGAAAAATAAATAGCGACCGAAATCGCTATTTTAAGGGTTATAGGTATTTGATGGCTTAGACTGCTGTGTGACTGTTTGCCCTCAGGCAATCTTTCTTCTATATTAGTATTAGTAAAGGTCTAAATAATTATCAATTTCCCATTGTGAAACGAAGGTTGCATAACTTGCCCATTCGATTCGCTTGGCTTCAAGGAAACTAGTATAGATATGTTCTCCAAGAGCCGCTCTGACAACCTCATCTTCTGTCAAAGCTTTCAAAGCGTTGTGAAGAGTTGATGGAAGGTCTGTAATACCAGCTTCCTTACGCTCTTCTGCTGTCATGATGTAAATATTTTCTTCAATAGGAGCTGGTGCTTCGATTTTATTTTCAATACCATGCAAACCAACTTCCAATAGAACTGCCATAGCGATGTATGGGTTTGCCATCGGATCCACTGAACGCAACTCAAGACGAGTTCCCATACCGCGTGAAGCAGGCACGCGCACAAGTGGCGAACGGTTACGACCAGCCCAAGCAATGTAAACAGGCGCTTCATAACCTGGAACCAAACGTTTGTATGAGTTAACTGTTGGGTTCATGATAGCAGTATAGTTGTAGGCATGCTTGATCAAACCGCCAAGGAAATAGTAGGCAGTTTCTGACAACTGCATTCCTTTTGGATCATTTGGATCAAAGAAGGCATTGTTTCCTTCTGCATCAAACAAGGACATATTACAGTGCATACCTGATCCAGCAATACCAAATTTTGGTTTTGCCATAAAGGTTGCGTAAAGCCCATGTTTGCGAGCAATGGTTTTAACAACAAGTTTAAAGATTTGAATCTTATCACAAGCACGGAGAACTTCATCGTACTTAAAGTCAATCTCGTGTTGTCCAACCGCAACCTCATGGTGACTGGCTTCTACTTCAAATCCCATTTTAGTCAAGACATTCACAATCTCACGACGTGTATTGTCCGCAAGGTCAGTAGGCGCCAAATCAAAGTAGCCACCCTTATCATTTACTTCAAGTGTTGGGTCCCCATTTTCATCCAGTTTAAATAGGAAGAATTCTGGCTCTGGTCCAAGGTTGAAGGATTTGAATCCCACTTCTTCCATGTGACGAAGAGCACGTTTGAGATTACCACGAGGATCACCCGCAAATGGTTCACCTTCTGTTGTATAGACATCACAGATTAAACCTGCAACACTTCCATTTTCATCTCCCCAAGGGAAGACTGTCCATGTATCTAAGTCAGGGTACAAGTACATATCCGATTCATTGATACGTACAAAACCTTCAATAGAAGATCCATCAAACATAGCCTTGTTTGACAAGACTTTATCTAACTGTTCATCTGTAGCAGGAATTTCGACGTTTTTCATGGTTCCCAAAATATCTGAGAACATGAGACGGATAAAGGTAACATTTTTTTCCTTGACTTCACGACGAATATCTGCAGCTGTGATTGGCATGAGTTTTCTCCTTAAATGTATGACTACTTGCGGTTGCCTAACCGCGACCAAAAGGTGACCGTACTGAAGCAAAGCGACCCTGTTGGAGGAGTTCATTGTGAAGTGCACGACGTACTTCAGTCTGACTAACCGCTTTCTTGGATTTCGCTTCACGTTCAGCATATTTTTTCTTAATGGCAGCGATATTATAACCTTCAGAGATATAATCTTTGATTTCAAGCAGACGATCCATGTCATTCAAGGAATACATGCGACGGTTCCCTTCGTTTCGATCAGGCTTAATCAACTCTTGATCTTCATAATAACGAATCTGACGCGCCGATAGATCGGTCAACTTCATAACACTGCCGATAGGAAAAACAGCCATATTTCGGCGAAATTCTTTTTCCTTCATTTACAATTTCCTTCTTTCTGTCTATTATAGTCTAAAAAAAGACAAACGTCAATTGATAATGTTATAAAATGTAACATTATTTTTCTTTTTTCTCTAAAAAGAGCCGAATACGATCAATATCGTAATTTACGAGAATTGCGACAAAAACTCCCATGAAAGTTTCTGATACACGCGCAAACACGTACAAAATCGTTTCCCCACTCGGGATCGATAGTGTAATAATTAACATAGCTGCTACACCACCAATAACCCCTGCTTTGTTATTCATGGCTACATTTGTCATAATGGTTAACATGGTGCAGATTGGAACAACAACTAAGGTTACCCAAAAGGCTTCGTGGAAAAAACTATTTATTAGGAAGAAAACCAAGGCATAGAGGCCACCGATACTATTTCCTAGAATACGCGAAGTCCCAAAATGGACACTCTTATCAAAACTCTCCCTCAGGCTAAAAACGGCTGTCAAAGCACCAATTTGAAGACCTTTCCAACCAAAAAAGCCAAAAATCAAGAGAACTAGAAAAACAGCAATACCTGTTTTAAAGGTTCGCATACCAAGTTTGAACTGGGATTTATCGAATTTATATTTTTTAAAATAACTCATAATCTCAACTTTCTATTTCCATTTTATCATAAATCGGTGATTTTTATGAGGAATAGTTGAGAGGAAGCGTTTTTATTTTGAGCAAAAGAAAAGAGGAACTTTCACCCCTCTCTTCTTTGATTTGTTTATAAAATCTTATTTTTCTGTCAAGGCTGCAAGTCCTGGAAGAACTTTACCTTCGAGAAGTTCCATTGATGCTCCACCACCGCGTCACAAATACCTACACTAACACAAAAAGGTGACATAGCCACCTTTTTGTTAACGTTTCAGTTTTCTTCCTTTTCTACAAAATCAGGATTTTGTAGAGACTAACGGGCTGAAATTATTTTTCTGTAAGTGCAGCCAAACCTGGCAATACTTTACCTTCAAGAAGTTCCATTGATGCTCCACCACCAGTAGAGATCCATGAGAACTTGTCTGCACGACCAAGGTTGATTGCTGCGGCAGCTGAGTCACCACCACCGATGATTGATTTAACACCTGGTTGTTTCACGATAGCGTCCATCACACCGATTGTACCAGCTTGGAAGTCTGGGTTTTCAAATACACCCATAGGTCCGTTCCATACAACTGTTTTGGCACCAGTCAAAGCTTCGTCAAATTTAGCGATAGATTTTGGACCGATGTCAAGACCAAGGAAGCCTTCAGAAACTGCTTCACCTTCAGTGTCACGCACTTCAGTGTAACCAGCAAATGCGTTTGCTTCTTTTGAGTCAACTGGCAAGATCAATTTACCGTTTGCTTTTTCAAGAAGAGCTTTCGCAACATCCAATTTGTCTTCTTCTACAAGTGAGTTCCCGATTTCGATACCTTGTGCTTTATAGAATGTATAAGTCATACCACCACCGATAAGGACTTTATCAGCTTTTTCAAGCAAGTTTTCGATAACACCAATCTTGTCTGAAACTTTTGAACCACCAAGGATTGCTACGAATGGACGTTCTGGAGTTTCAACTGCTTCTTGGATGTAGGCAATTTCGTTTTCAAGAAGGAATCCAGCAACTGCTTTTTCAACGTTTGCTGAGATACCAACGTTAGATGCGTGTGCACGGTGAGCTGTACCGAATGCATCGTTTACGAAGATACCATCTCCAAGTGATGCCCAGTATTTACCAAGTTCAGGATCGTTTTTAGATTCTTTCTTGCCGTCAACATCTTCGTAACGAGTGTTTTCAACCAAGAGAACTTGTCCATCTTCAAGAGCGTTGATCGCTGCTTCCAATTCAGCACCACGAGTTACACCTGGGAACACAACATCTTGACCCAATTTTGCTGCCAAGTCAGCTGCTACAGGAGCAAGTGATTTACCAGCTTTATCAGCTTCTTCTTTCACACGTCCAAGGTGAGAGAAAAGAATTGCACGTCCACCTTGTTCGATGATGTACTTAATAGTTGGAAGAGCTGCTGTGATACGGTTGTCGTTAGTGATTACGCCATCTTTCAATGGTACGTTGAAGTCAACACGAACGAGGACTTTTTTACCTTTCAAGTCAACGTCTTTAACAGTAAGTTTTGCCATGTTACAAAAACCCCTTTATTTATTTTATTCGAAACTATTATATCACACTTTGGAAATATAAGGAAAGATTTCACAAGATTTTTCGATATTTAATCTTCATCTTCTTTTTTCTGTTTCAATGTCAATGCTAAACTAGCAAGACCAAGGCTTGCCAATCCTGCTATTAGGGCTTCATTGGCATCAGCAGTTCCTGTATTTGGCAATTGTTTGCCTGCTTCTTCTGATTTAACTGCTGTATTTTGGGCTGGTTTTTCTTGTGTAGGCGCTACTGCTGGTTCTGTTTTTACTTTTGTTCCAATTTCAACAATTTCTGGAATCGCCTCTTGGATGACTTCTGTTGAACGAAGACGACGCTGACCGTTTTCATCAACTTCAAAGACATGTCTCAACAGACCATCTCGTCCCTGTATGATGACTCGTTGTTCCCCAACTAGTATATCAGCATTTTCATGCTCTTGACGGTCAAAGGCAACCTTTTCCTCTTGAACTTCCAATTTAGGAGCCTTTTGTTGATCAGAAGCCGGTTGATTAGTAGTTTTTGGAAGGACTATGTTTTGTTGTTCTGGTTTAGTTGAGATAGTAACAAGGTCATTTGCACCATTAGATTCTACTCGTGGTTTCTCAGCAGATTCATAAACAAAGGCATAATGAGTAAAGTGTGGTGCTGTAAAGATAACATGACTATCCGTTTGTTCAAAAGCCAATTCCACTGCCTCTTTGCCTCCAGGTAAGAAGAATACTCTCTTCACTTTCTTATCTTTTTCAATTGGAATTTTCACAATAGAAGCGTAAGAAAGATCAACGTCTTGACCTTTTTCATCTAGACCTTCTATTTCAAAGACATGAGCATCTTCTCCAGCAAAGTATTTCTTCTCTTCAGCACTTGCTTGAACACGCTCTACTTTCAAGCCCTTGATGACAGTCTTCTCTTTATTTGAGAAGTGCACTTCAACACCTGTTTTACTATCAGAAAAGACTGCTGGCTTGTCTTCTTTCAATAAGGCAACCAGATCTTTCAAACTCTGTTTCGCTGTTGCAAGCTCTTCTGGACTCAAATCTACTTTTTCAACCAAGGCCTTGTTTTTCTCAAGAAGAGGAGCTAGGGCAGAACCTGAAGGATGGTTTGGTTTGGCAGCCAAGAGTTCTTGAGCCTCACCTGTTAAGCGATCAAGTTCTGTCTTTTCTTCCGTAAATTTCTCTTGACCATTCAGAGCTTTATGAGCTTCTGTCAATTTATTAAGACGGTCATTAACCTGATCTTGGGTACTAGTTTCATGGTCTTTCAACACTTGTTCAGCCGCTTCAATTGCTTTCAAGAAGGCTTCTTTTACTTCTGGTGAAGCAAAGTTATAGACCACCTTGTTCTTAGCCACTTCAACTTCTGCTAATTTTTGTTTAAGGTACTCATCGTTCAATGCTGCTTTTGGAGATACCAAAACATCAAAGTTGACTTTATGACCTTGGTAACGAAGCGTCAAGGTTTGACGACCAGTCTTTTGAGCATCGTAACCAGAAATTTCAACTCCCTCATCAGTAAAGGAATGTTCTTCCATGGTGTCATTGCTATAAGCCACTGCAAAGCGTCCTTCAGACAAGTCTAAGCTATCACCAACTAGGTAATCTTTTTTCGGTTCCTGACTTACTTCAATTCTCAAAATAGTTTTCGGACTTGCTTCATCTTGACTAGTAACAGTCACTGACAAATTCGCATTTACTGGTTGTCCCAAGTATTGGAGAGTAAGATTTTGTTCTCCCTTATGATGCGTGTCAAATCCTGATACTGATACACCTGCGTGAGTTAGGCGAATGAGTTCGTCCTCAGCTCCCCCTTCATACTGAACTCGAAGAACACCACCTCTAAGGTCCAAATCCTCCCCTTCGGCGTAGCTTGTTTTCTTAGGTCCTGTCTCTAGGCTGACTGACTTGATTTTTCTGTCATCTTTTGGAACGGAAACTGCTAGGACATTACTAATTTCCTTGCCTGGAAACTGGGTACGATAGTACAGAAGACCAGATTGATTTGTCAAATCCAATGGTGCACTTGCTAGGTCTCCTCCAACTTCGCTCTTCAAGGTTGCAAGCGGAGTTTGAGAATTTGGATTGTCATAAACGGTAATGGTTGCTCCAGCTGGTACATCCGCAAAACCAACCTGTACCTTGTTATTGCCTAGAGAACGGGCTGCAGCCTTGGCCATCGGAATATTGACACTCTCAGTATCAAGCTTTTCATACATTTTCCAGTTATAGATACGAATAGCCTTCCATGGAGTTCCATTGTCAGAAGTGACAACATTTAAGCGCCAATCTTGAGCTGTGATAGGTTTATCAAGGGTAATATCTGTAACATGAGCTTTATTGCCACGGACTTCCTTAGCCAACTTCCATTGACCATCCGCATCTTTATAATAGAGGTCAAAGTCTTTGGTGTTCATCAAACCATCGTTGACAGATTCTCCACCAGCTCCAGCATGATCCATGACCCATCTCACAACACGGCGTGGTTGTGTCAAACGAATATCAACGCTACCACTTAATTGAGAAGAAGACCATTTGTCAGATAGACTGGTGATGGTCCCATTCAACATACCTTCGATACCTTCTCCACCTTCTGTATCTGGGAAGGTACTTCCGATAACAGTAGCCCCTGGAACGATGTTTTCTGCTAGAGGTCTTGGAAGACTTGTGTCTTGGACAGTCATCCCCCACTCAAAGTTTGTAGTTGCTGCTTCAGAACGAAGGCCATTCTTACCAACTGCAACAACCTTCAACTCCTGACTAGTACCAGTCGCACTAGCTGAGCGGCTAACTTTTGGTAGGTAGATCGTAGTTGCAGATGAACCTGTCAATAGGCGCCAAGCATCGCCATCCTTTTCATAGACTTCATAGAAATCAGCATCTTTATGACCAGTAAATTGTACAACTGCTTCCGCTTCTTGGGCATTTTTAAGGACTTGTTTGGCTACAGCTACTGTGGTTGGTGCCTGAGGAGCATCTTGATTATTGCTGATGGTCAATTGCCCCAGGTTAAATTGATAACCTTTTAAGTCTTTGTCATTTTCAAAATAGAGTTTAATACCGTAAATTGTTTTACCTGCCAAGGCACTCAAATCAAAATCATCGGTAGTCCAGTTATCTGAAACTGTCAATTCTTTACGGGCAGCTTCATCACCATAGGTATAATCTTTCTTGGTTGCAAATTCTACATAAACCTTGGTCCCTTTGCCTCCTTTGTGGGCAACATGCAATTTGGTTGTATCTGTCACCTTCAAGCGAGTAGAGTACAAATTCACATCTTGCTTGGTCGCACCTGAAAAATCCCCTGCAAATTTAAGAGAAGTTCCACCATTATAAGCATCTTCAAAATCATAGCTTGCTTTCAACTTATCACCAGTTGATTTTTGCCACCAGCGCCATGTTGGAAGAACACCTGAAACTGAACGGTAATTCCACTCAGAATCCTTAGAAACCTTACCATCTACGAACCATTTTCTACCATGACCTGTATTAAAAGAAGTGGTAAAAGTATGACCTACTGCTGGCGTGCGGTCCGCAACTAGGTTGGCAATCCCGTACCAGTCCTTGTCATCTGGTTTTTGACCAGTTGGATCGCCTTGGTAACCAGTGAAGAAGATATTTTCATTCTTATGATAGTCTTCGCCTGTCTTGCCAAGACTTGTAATAGTATCTGGCGCAAAGAGACCAAGTGACAAGCGAAGTTTGCCATTTTCATCTAAAAGGGCATCCCATTTCACTTTAGTCTTATAAGAACCACCCTGTTGCAATTCCAATCCTGCAAAGACATCGTACTGGCTACGCTCTAGCCATTTGGCCATAGCTACAGAGTAATCATTCTTCTCTTTGGTCCAGTTAAAGTTAGCAAAGAAGTGATCAGCGGGTACCTTGTCCCCCTCTTTTTGCATAAACTGATAGTTGTATTCTCCTAAACCATCTTGGTGGTAACGTCCATAGTTATAAGTCATGGCATCGTACCAAGAATACTTGATTGGATGGTTTACCTTAGCAGCATACTCCTTGGTATAGAGCATAAACTGGCGCATCTTTTCTCCAAGAGGTTCAACCAAATCCCCAGTTGTTTCTTGGTTAATGAAATAGCCATCATAGCCATAATACTTGGCCATATCTACCAATTTACGGGCAATTGGGAAGCTACCATCTGCGTCTTGCTTCAAAGCTTCAGCGAATTTTTCTTGATCAGCAATACTATTAGACCAGTTGAAGAAGAGTGTACCATATACAGGAACCCCGTTACGGTGACCTGCATCAATAACGTCAGGAGTTGGTACGAGACCTTCCCAGAAGACCATTGAATCTAGATATTGCCAATAGTCAAAAGCATAGGCCTTGAACTCTTCTCCACCAACAGAAGCATGGTCTTTTGCTTTAGAATTGGTGTTTGATAAGGCTTGAACTTTTGCTTCCTTGCTAGCTTTTTCATTGACTAAATGACCTGTCCGACGTGAAGCGAGGACAACAGATCCGCGGTTAATAGCATCATCTTCACGAGCACCTGGTTCCCATTTTAACAATTCTTCCCAAGAATTAAATTTGATTTCCTTTGGTT
The DNA here is from genome assembly GCF_013276335.1 of Streptococcus sp. 2100. Classification (NCBI taxonomy): domain Bacteria; kingdom Bacillati; phylum Bacillota; class Bacilli; order Lactobacillales; family Streptococcaceae; genus Streptococcus; species Streptococcus sp. 2100. The sequence continues at coordinate 9,166 of NZ_VMKV01000020.1, forward strand.
TTAATGTTTTTTCTGTATTTTTAGGGACATCTGGCTGGACTTCTTTTTCAGTCTTATTAGCTTCGGCTGCTGGCTTAGACTCATCCCCTTGGTTAGTTGCTTCGGGCTTTGCTTCTGTTTCCTTGTCAAACTTAGGTTTTGCTTCTGCAGATGGTGTTTCTGCAACCACCTCACTTGCTTTTTCCTCTGGTTTAGCTGCGCTAGCTGCTTCTGCAGTTTCAGTAGTTGAAGCTTCATTGCTTGCTGGCGAAGCAGTTTCAGATGCTGTCGCTACTCCTTCTGCCTTTTCTAGCTTGTTTTCTCTAGCATGTTCCCCTTCATTCTGCTTATCAGCTTCATTGGTCGAATACTCACTCTCTCCTGAAACAAGCTCTGTATTAGCTCCGCTATTTTCAGGAACTGCAGTTTCTTCAGCCAAGGCTGGACCAGCAAATAAAACAGCACCAATCATCAGCGAGCAGGCTCCTACTGATAACTTACGAATACTGTAACGACAACGTCTTTCAAAAAATGGATTCTTCATTTTCTCCTCCTAAAAGATTGATTTTGTTGTTTTTTAAGAAAGCGCTTTATATTCTGTAGTTTTTTATCAAACTCTAGAACCATGATAATCACATTTTTATCCTAAAACATTTTTAGACAAAAAACAATAGCTGTTTTCACAAATCTAAAATAAGGTTAAAAACTCTTAAAAATAATACACTTATCAATTATAATTTTCTTTTACAAACTTGACATTAACACTTGTTAGATTTACTTTTATCCTTTAAAATAGAATAGGAGATATTCCGCGATTATTTTTCGGAGGAAAAAGAAATGTCCATTAATTGGCAGGAAATTTTATTTCACTTTTTAGGTGGTCTGGGACTATTCTTATATAGTATCAAGACCATGGGAGACGGTTTGCAACAAGCTGCTGGAGATCGCCTTCGTTTTTACATTGACAAATATACTAGTAATCCTTTCTTTTGAGTTCTGGTTGGTATTGGGATGACTGCTCTAATTCAGTCTAGTTCTGGTGTAACAGTTATCACAGTCGGCCTGGTCAGTGCCGGTCTCCTAACCTTACGTCAGGCTATCGGAATTGTCATGGGGGCTAATATCGGGACAACAGTCACATCCTTTCTTATTGGGTTTAAACTAGGTGACTATGCCCTACCTATGCTCTTTATCGGTGCTGTCTGTCTCTTTTTTACGAAAAATCGGACAGTCAATAATATCGGACGCATCCTCTTTGGTGTCGGTGGTATCTTTTTTGCCCTCAATCTTATGAGCGGTGCAATGGCTCCACTCAAGGATTTACAGGTCTTTAAGGACTATATGATTGAGCTAAGTAAGAATCCTGTTTTGGGTGTCTTTGTCGGTACCGGCTTGACCTTACTGATTCAAGCTTCCTCGGCTACCATCGGGATTTTACAAAACCTCTACGCCAGCAATCTCATTGACCTGCAAGGAGCTTTGCCAGTTCTATTTGGTGACAATATCGGGACAACCATTACAGCCATCATTGCCTCTTTAGGTGCTAATATTGCAGCTAAACGGGTAGCAGGAGCTCATGTTGCCTTCAACGTTATCGGAACAGTCGTCTGCGTTATTTTTCTAGTTCCTTTTACAGCCCTGATTCATTGGTTTGAAGCTACGCTAAATCTAGCACCAGAAATGACCATCGCCTTTGCTCACGGAACCTTTAATATTACCAATACCATTGTCCAATTTCCATTTATCGGAGCTCTGGCTTACTTTGTAACCAAGATTATTCCTGGAGAGGACGAGGTTGTCAAATATGAACCCTTATATCTTGATGAGCATTTCATCAAACAAGCCCCATCTATCGCTCTCGGAAATGCTAAGAAAGAGCTCTTGCATTTAGGAAACTACGCTGCCAAAGCCTTTGACCTTTCCTATAAGTATATCATTGACTTGGATGAAAAAGTTGCTGAAAAAGGGCATAAAACCGAAGAAGCCATTAACACCATCGATGAGCAATTAACACGTTATCTCATTGCCCTTTCAAGCGAAGCTCTCAGTCAAAAAGAAAGCGAAGTGCTCACCAATATCCTTGATTCCTCCCGTGATTTGGAACGGATTGGAGACCACGCGGAGGCTCTACTCAATCTGACTGACTATCTTCAACGTAAAAATGTTGAATTTTCTGATGCCGCCTTGAAAGAATTAGAGGAAGTTTATCGTCAAACTAGTGACTTTATCAAAGATGCTCTGGATAGTGTGGAAAACAATGATATTGAAAAAGCACGCAGTCTTGTAGAACGTCATGAAGCAATCAATAAGATAGAACGTGTTCTCAGAAAAACCCACATCAAACGCCTCAACAAGGGCGAATGTTCAACACAAGCTGGGGTCAACTTTATAGACATCATCTCACACTACACTCGTGTATCAGACCACGCTATGAACCTTGCTGAAAAGGTTTTTGCAGAACAAATCTAAGAACCAAGAAGCTATCCATCATAATTGGATGGCTTTTTGCTTTTTCCTAAGCAAGACTAGGCTGAATGAAACTGAAAGAGTATTCTGCAGATATAGTGGATTAAATTAAAAAAGTATAGTATATTGAATCTATAACAGTACACCTTGACTGCTAAAATATTTCTATAAATTGATTTGGCTTTCCGAATTAATTTGTTCAGATTTTATTTCAATATACTGATAAATCCATTCACTAGCACAGGGCAAGAGGGAGTCGCTATTGATTTCAAGGGTAGCAGGTACACACAGAGGACTCCTACCTCAGATATACTTCAATATCATCGTATGCAAAAAACCTCTGAGATTCTTCTCAAAGGTTCTGATTTTGCTAATTGCTGTTCTCAACCGCTGCAGTAATAAAGGCAGTGTAGAGTTCTTCTGGGCGGTTTGGACGGCTTGACAGTTCAGGGTGATACTGACACGCTACAAAGAATTTATTTTCTGGAATTTCCACGATTTCGACCAAACGATTGTCTGGAGAAACTCCTGAGAAGACAAAGCCTGCTGCCTCAAACTGCTCACGGAAGGCATTGTTAAACTCATAACGGTGACGGTGACGGCGTTGCACCACTTCTTGATTGTGATAAGCAGCTGCTGCCTTAGAGCCACGTTTCAACTTAGACGGATAAAGCCCCAAGCGAAGGGTTCCCCCCATATCCTCAACATCAATCTGATCACGCATGATATCAATGATAGGGTATTTTGTTTCTGGTGCAAGCTCTGCAGAATTGGCACCTTCGAGTCCTAAAACGTGACGAGCAAATTCGATACATGTCAACTGCATTCCCAAGCAGACTCCCAACATTGGAACATCATTTTCACGCGCATAGCGGATGGCTTGGATTTTCCCTTCTGTACCACGTTGACCAAAACCACCTGGTACGATGATCCCGTCCGCATCAGACAAGAGTTCTGCTACATTCTCTGCTGTCACATCATTGGCATTGACCCAATTGATTTTAACTTCTACATCATTGACATAGCCAGAGTGTTTCAAGGCTTCGACCACTGAGATATAGGCATCTTGCAACTCCACATACTTACCAACAAGGGAAATCTTAACTTGTTTCTTGAGGTTCATGACCTTGTCCACCATGGCTGACCATTCTGTCATATCCGCTGCTGGTGCGTCTAATTTCAAATGGTCACAGACAATTTGGTCCATACCTTGTGCCTGCAAGTTCAGTGGAATTTGGTAAAGATGTTCGACATCCAACGATTCGATAACGGCTTCTGGTGCCACATCACAGAACTGGGCCAGTTTATTTTTAATTCCTTGACCAGCTGGCTCTTCTGTACGAATCACCAACATATTTGGTTGGATTCCCAATCCACGCAATTCTTTTACAGAGTGCTGAGTTGGTTTGGTCTTCATTTCACCAGCGGCCTTGAGGTAAGGAAGCAAGGTTGTATGGATGTACATAACATTATCCGCACCCACATCCGCCTTCATCTGACGAAGGGCCTCTAGGAATGGCAAGGACTCGATATCTCCAACAGTTCCACCAACCTCTGTGATAATGACATCAGAGTCGGTCGTTAGAGCGGCACGCTTGATTTTTTCTTTTAAAGCATCTGTGATATGAGGAATAACCTGAACAGTTGCCCCAAGGTATTCTCCACGACGTTCCTTACGAAGAACTTCACTGTAAATTTTACCAGTTGTCACGTTGGAATATTTGTTGAGATTGATATCGATGAAACGTTCATAGTGACCCAAGTCCAAATCTGTCTCAGCTCCGTCATCTGTCACAAAAACTTCCCCGTGCTGGTAAGGACTCATAGTTCCTGGATCAATATTGATATAAGGGTCAAATTTTTGAATGGTTACTTTAAGACCACGATTTTTCAAGAGACGGCCCAGACTCGCTGCCACAATCCCTTTCCCAATAGACGATACCACACCACCAGTTACAAAAATATATTTCGTAGACATAGATTCCTCTTTCTAAAGTGCTCAAGGTCTTGCTAACTACGTGGGGACATAGAAAACAAGACCCTACTAATAAGAATAATCTGGGACGACTGCACCAGATTCACAACTAATACTCTTCGAAAATCTCTTCAAACCGCGTCAACGTCGCCTTGCCGTAGATATGTGTTCCTGACTTTGTCAGTNNGTGTTTTGAGCAGCCTACGGCTAGTTTCCTAGTTTGCTCTTTGATTTTCATTGAGTATAAAATACAAGAAGATAACTTCTTGTAAAAACAAAAATAGCTCCCTAAGAACTAGGGAGCTCCGACCTCTAAAAGAGGTGCCCGAACAATATGATACCTAAAAATAGGATAATTGTCAATAGCTAACTTTTATTCCTCGATGATTTCAGCATCATCATCTGAAAACTCGTCGTCTTCGTTGAGATCCACATCTTCTCCCAAGTCATCTGGAGCGATTTCGTTGATTTCTGCATCATAAGCTTCCACTTCATTTTTTTCATCATCTGGATTTTCATCATCGTATGAAAGAGCTGGATCTGCTTCGTATGCATCTTCGTCTTCTGGATCATCTGCATTGTAGTCAATGGCATCTGAATCACCATCCATAAAGGCATTGACACGTTTTTTCTTAGCTTTTGGTGCTACTTCATCGTCGTCATTTTCTTCAAGAGCGATGATTTCTTCGTCGATTTCGTCCACACCATACCATGAACGAAGACCCCATTTGTTGTCCCCAAGTGAGATGAAGCTACCGTCAAAGTTCAACTCTGTGTAGAACAAAGGCAAAGCTTCGCGGATATCGCTGTTTGATGTTCCAAGGTAGTTTTGAATTTCATTTACAAGATCGCTAAAATGCATCTCATGATCGCGACCACGAAGTTCCAAGATAGCACGCGCTACCTCAATCATAGATAGTTCACTTTTTTCTTGCCCAGCAAATACTTCTAATTCCAAAGCGTTTCTCCTCATTTATACTACTATCGCCAGAGCAAACAGACTCTGACCTCATTTTATCATTTACTCTTTATTTTACGATAATTTTGCGGAATAGTCAAAGGTTAAGGGGGAGAAAGTGGCAGGATTAGACTAATTCCAATATAAAACTCCTTCCTTTTTCTGTTGCTCCATTTTCCACAAATCCAAGCGACTTGAAACACCTCCTAGAAGCATGATTGTAGGTGTAGATTTCCTTAACTCTCAATTCTTTCCATCCTTTTACTCAAGCAAATTCAATCAAAGCACTTAGAATCTTTTTTCCAAGTCCTCGATGTTGGTAAGCGGAATTCCCAATCACAATGGGGAGATTATCCTGAGATAGTGTAATATCCCCAATTGGAAACCATTCTCCCTTCTCCTTGACTTCAATCCAAAAAGGCTCACCATGCCGATCCAAATAGAAATACATGGCTTCCAAGGTCGCTTGACTGTAAGGAAGCTTCACCCCATCTACGAGGTAAACCAAGTTCACATCCTGATACCAAGCAAAAGCTTCCTCACAATGATTGACCTTATAATAAGGAACAAGACACAATGCACTACCTTTTCAACAAAAGAGTTGCTGCTTGATTAAAACCATCACACCAGTTATACCATTTTGCTTCATACCCATCTTGAGCTAGGATACGATCTTCTAAATCAAAAACAGAGTAAATAGACTTCCTGCAAAACTAGAATCCTAGTTCATGATTGATAATACCAACAATCAAATTCATTCGTAATCCGAAGCGTTTACGATGATTTCGATAGGTTGTTGAAAATATTTTAAACGTTTTCATAGTGAGATGAAATAAGAACAGGACAAATCAATCAAGACAGTCAAATCGATTTCTAACAATGTTTTAGAAGTAGAGGTGTACTATTCTAGTTTCAATCTACTATACTTTGTCAAAAATACTCTCAACCTTGATTCTCTCCTTAGATAGCGCATGGTTATAGGCTTTATCTTCAGCTGTTAGCGGCTTGAGTTTGCTGGATTTACGTGGAGTTTGTGCTTGAGGATCTATCTTCATGATTCCTTGATAACCACTGTCAGCCAAGATTTTACCAGCTTGTCCGATATTTCTGCGACTCATTTTGAACAACTTCATATCATGACAATAGTTCACAGTGATCTCCAAAGAAACAATTCTCCCTTGACTTGTGACAATCGCTTGAGCCTTCATAGCGTGGCATTTCTTTTTACCAGAATCATTCGCTAATTGTTTTTTAGGGCGATGGATTTTTACTTCCGTCGCATCAATCATTACCGTGTCCTCAGAACTGAGAGGAGTTCTTGAAATCGTAAAACCACTTTGAACAAGAGTTACTTCAACCCATTGACTCCGATGGGTTAAGTTGCTTTCGTGAATACCAAAATCAGCCGCAATTTGTTCATAAGTTCGATATTCTCGCACATATTGAAGTCGCCATAAGAAGGTCTTCTAGGCTTAGTTTAGGTTTTCGTCCCCCTTTTGCGTGTTTACCTTGATAAGCTGTTTTCAATACAGCTAACATCTCTTCAAAAGTGGTGCGCTGAACACCAACAAGACGCTTAAATCGTGCATCAGTTAGTTGTTTACTTGCTTCATAATTCATAGAACTACTATACCATGTTTTGTTTCGCAGGAAGTCTAATCTAATGGAATAGGAGGCAGTAAGATGGAAACTATCATAGCTTGTACTCATAAACTACTCAAAACGATATATGAAGTCTTATATCTCCATAAAAATACATAATTTCACAGTGTTTTTTTTAATGCTGACGATATTACAGGAATAAATGAAATTGCAAAATAAATGATAACTGAAATAAAGTATACTGGCAAAATTCCAATTAAGTCTGCTAGATAACTAAATGAAACTAGCGCTACAGCATACATTAGTTGCATTAAAACACTTCTGGCAGCAAAAGCTCTTGCCAATATACTAGGATCAACTTTTTCTTGAATAATTGATTCTTGAATTATATTTCTAATTTGTGCAGGGGGGCCGACTAGAAAAGAAATAATAATTGTTATGATAGGGCTTCTATTAACAGTGTAAAATAGTGTGAGTAGTGTAACAAGAAGTGATGATATAAACAAAAATTTTCCTGGAAAATGTTGAAGTTTATGAGAGTATTTTGTTATTACCCCTCCTCCAACTATAATCCCTAAGAAGTATGCTGAACCCTGGTATCCCCACCAAGTTTCACTTGTTAAAAGGATAGTGGTTGTAAATGCTAGGAGGTATGAAGATGTCCAAATCACATTTGCAAAATTTTCAATAATATCCATAATAGTTATATCCCTGATGACAGGATTATCCCTTATAGGTATGAGACCTTCAAAAATTTGATATACATATGAACTTTTGGAAGAGTTTGGTTTATGTTGATTCTTTTCAACGTGAATATAAAAACTTAGAACTGAGGAGAGCAAGAAACACAAAGATATACAATATAATGAATATTGCAAACCTAGTAACGTAGACAATGGAATTGCAAGTGCCCAGCCTGCTGTTTGAACGGATTGACGAATGCTTAGGGTGAGACCGTTTGCTTTTACTATCGCATCATTATCAACTATACTAGGAACAATAGCTAGACGTGCAGGAGTATAAAAACTATTGGTGATGCTTATTAAAAAGACTGTGGAATAGGTTATTATAATACTATCATTAAATGAACTGATAATGGTATAAGACAGAGTAACTAGCCCACCAATCAGATTAGTAAACGACAATACATTTTTATGTGAAATTTTGTCTAAAAAAATAGGTCCAATCAAACCTCCTATAACTGCTGAAATAGTTCCTATTATCAAAACAAATGTTGATTCACTGATAGAATTACTTTGTGAATAAACCTTTGAGATGATTGTTACACTGAAAAAAATATTTGCAATCAAGTTAAAAATTTGATTGCAAAGTAAGTATTTAAAATTATTATTGCTTATCTTAACTCATTCCTTTTGCAAATAAATATTGATTAGTATAGCAAAAAAATATATTTTACGCAATTACTATGCTCTCGTGTTGATATACCATACATATGAAAGCTTCTACCTTTCCTTTTGTATATCTATCTAATTTTAGCCATATTGCTTGAGAATTCCATAACCTTTCTTGCAAAATCATAGTTTTAGGTGGTGACTAAAATAGATAGAAATATAATATTGCTTACGGTAGGAATTATGGTATCTCTTGGAAACAGTGATCTCTCTAAACATGTAAAGTCTGATTTTATTAATTAAGGAGGTACATTTATCGTATGGTTTTATAATCACTCTATGAGGGACAGGGGAATCACTTGCTGATTCCTCCTAATTTCTAGCTGGACGGTATTGATCGGACTCTTTATAAGCTCTAAGGTTGCATGGGAAGAGCTCCTCCAACTTAAATCAGCGTAATGGGATAATACAGAATGGTCCATTTTTCTAATAAGTATAGTTGAGTCGGATGAAGATATGCTATATTGACTTTCATTTCTTTCTCCTCAAGGGAATTCGATACTCACTTCTGTTTGCCTTTAAATCGCCATTGGAAGCGGAGCTTGTCATAAAAGGGAAACTCGATAAACAAGACTCCCAAACCCAGACAGAGACTGGCAAGAACGTCTGATGGGTAATGAACTCCCACCCAAAAAGAGACAGTAGTTCATACTACTATTACTCTATTTTCATTGCTTTCACAATTGCTAAGGCAGTCAATACAAAAATAAAAAGTGGAAGCACTGTGATTTTTAGGTTTGTAGCACTCGCTAAGGCAACGATGAGCATGCTAAGAATTCCTGGTACAACAACATTGAATACTCCAAGCACTGACTGGATGGTTCCCATGACTTCTTCTGGAACCATCGAGAATACAAGGTTGAAAATCCGAGGCCCCATCATTCCTACTGCAACTGCGCATAAGAAGACAACTACCAATAAAAGGAGGAAATGATTGATCAACCAAGAAAAGAGAATACAGAGATGCATAATTTCTTCAAAGTAGACAATCATTTTTATGGGAATATTTTTTAGGATACCTCCACTCAAAAAACTTCCCACAATCGTTCCTGAAAAAATAACCACTGACAATGCTGCAATGGATTTCCCAGTGTCAAAGAAGATAAATGGATGATGAATCAACATCAAAGTCGTTAAAGGGGTAATAATGCTTAAAATCACTTGGTTCATAGCTGCAATGAATATTAATTTGATGATGGTTGGAAAACTTGACAATATCTTCATAGAATAGAGGAAATGCTCTCCAAAAGATTTTGCGGTTAATCTTTTACTAACCTCCATCTGTCCCTCAATATCTCTCAAAGAAGTACGAATAAACACCACACCCAACAGTGCAAAAAGAAAGGTCAAAGCATTCAAACCCACAAACATCTGAAGACTGATGACCCCAATCAAAACTCCACCTGTAAGGTTGCTAAGAATATTAACTACACCAGCAGTTGCCTGTCTAAACCCCATAGCATCTGTCATATCATCTCCTATAATCCTCACATACAAAGGAGAAATCATAGCACCTGCAAAATAACTCATGGTATCTGATAAAAGATTGATGCCACAAATAAGAAAAACCATCCCCATAGAAAAGTTCTTATCCGTTACAAACAGTGTCAATAGAGTATAAAGCAGAAACTTACTTGCCAATATAGCAATATATTTTGCAACACGATTTTTTTGAAAATCGGCAATAACGCCTGTGAACAACTGAGAAATCTGCGGCAAAGTCTCCGAAACTGTTATACAAAGAACAGCTAATGAAGCAAATTTATATCCCGATACATAAGAAATAAATGAAATATAAAACAGCGTATCACCAAATGACGAAACCCATTGATTAATTAGCAACATCCGGTAATTTTTATTGGTCAGAAAAGTATTCATTGGATTGCCTCCTTCTTCAGCTCAAAAGGAAATTGAAATCCTAACAACGCCCAATATATCCCCAAAGCTCCAATACCAAAATCAAAAACTATTGATGATATTCTAATACATCAATTTTGGTTTGTCAATAATTTTTATGGTGTTTTTTTATTTTTTTTGAAATATGAATTTAAGTTATCTAAAAATACAAATCTTTTTCTTAATCTTCACTTTCCAATAATTTCATTTCCTTCTCAATTTCTAGCATCATTCTCTGGTTCTCTTCGTGCTTGTAAAGCTGATAAGATACTTGATAAAAACCTAGTATCCTATCCCTTTCAGCAAAGCTCTCGCTTATATTTCCCAATAAACAATACAAATCTGCTAATCGATAACTACTATTATATCTTTTACAAATAGCTATCGTTTCTGTAATTTCTTCTATAGCTTCAGATGTTCGTTCATTCAACCACAAATATCTACAATAGTTATATCGGAATTTAATCATCAATTCTAACTGTTCCAAATGATGAACAGATAGTGACTGGAGGTTCTCTTTTAAAAGTTGATAGAGTTCCTGATATGTGTCTTCCTGCCCCATATCAAAATAAAAATTAGCCAAGGTATTTCCTAGTTGTAGATAGTAAAAATCAGATTTTTTCAGAGATAACAGTATTTTTTCCAGTTTCGCAACTGCCCCTGTTTGATGATTTAAATAACAGAATTGAACTAATGTATCAATCCAGTCCAAATAAATCTGGTCTTTAGCAGATAGACGAGCACGTTTAGATTTTTCCAGTTCATAGATGTAATGGAGAGATTCATATTCCCTCTCATCCAAAAATTTCTTAGATAATTCTTTAAACTTATCAATATTTTCTAAACTAGAAACCTCAGTATCTTCAAAGAAATAATCCATGCTCACCTTCAATCGCTTAGATAGTTGAAAGAGTAATTCTGACCCAGGTGAATATTTACCTTGCTCCATACGGCTAATCTGCCCTTGCTCACAAATCCCCTCAGCTAATTCTTTTTGAGATAATTTTAATTCCTTTCTTTTATTTTTTAAGCGTGTCGCTAATAACATACCCACACTTTCTTCCTCCTTGCTTTATTTATTAAAATACATCAAACGCCAAAACATGTTTCAAGTATATATTTCATATGTTTCTATTTGTATTTGTACAATTTTTTATCTTTTCCATCACTTCTGCTTGCCTTTAAATCGCCATTGGAAGCGGATCTTGTCATAGAAGGGAAATTCGATAAACAGGACTCCCAAACCCAGACAGAGACTGGCAAGAACGTCTGATGGATAATGAACTCCCAGATATACCCTTGATACCAGCACACTAACTAGGTAGAGGCCAAGGACGATTTGTACAATTTTTCTCCAGACTGGATTTTTAATTCGTTGACTGAGAATGACAATTAGAGTACCTACCATCAAAGTTACAGCCAGAGAATGCCCACTTGGGAAGGAAAATCCCTTCTCCTCCACAAGATGTAAGATAGCTGGTCGTGGGCGCTGGTAGATATTTTTAAAGGTCACGATTAAAAGACCCGCTAAAGCCAAATTCCCCAGCATGAAGAAACTTTCTATCTTCCATCGCTTACGATAAAAGACAAAAGCTGTAATAACAACCCAAGTGATAATCACTGGGATATCAATCAAGCGTGTGATGGCTTTGAAAAGAATAGTCAAGTAATCTGGCAAATCTCCTCGAACTACCGTTTGAATCAATTGGTCAAAACCGACCAGCGTTTCAGGGTAAAATTTGACCATGTAGCCAAGAATAACGAAAAGTAAAAGGGCAAAACTGCCCTTCATTAAAAATGTTTGTTTATCTTTCATAGTGTTTTAAGGTTGGTTTCAAAAGGACGTACAACAACCAGAATGAAACGGAAAAGATTACACCCTCAATCAAGTTAAAAGGTAATACCATGGTCATTAGGTAGTTGGAAAGTCCCAAAATTTTTCCAATATCAAAGTTAGCAAACTTAGCGTACAAAGGAACAGCATAAACATAGTTGAGAACCAACATAGCCACGGTTAAACCAATAGTTCCAGCTAGAAAGCCTAGTAGGAAACGAAGGGTTGTCCGTTCCTTTTTCCAAATCAAAGCAAATACGATGACAAAAACTCCCAAAGCTACGATATTCATCGGCAAACCAATGTAAGTATTCACTCCTTGGCTGTTAAGAAGCAATTTCAAGAGTGAGCGAAGCAAGAGCACTCCTAGAGCAGCAGGCAAATCCATGACCACCAGACCCACAAGGACTGGCAAGATACTAAATTCGATCTTGAGGAAGGATGCCGCTGGCAAGAGCGGAAAGTCAAAGTACATCAGCACAAATGAGATGGCTGATAAGATCGCAATGGTCGAAAGTCGACGTGTGTTTGTCATAACAGGTTCCTCCAATTTTCTATAAAATCAGAAGAAGTTAGAAAGGATTCCTCTATCTATTCTCACTTTTTATATCCCAAAAGTTCCCTCTCACTCTATTAAGGAAATTCAAGCAAGCGGTTACAGTTTAGCTATAAATCTATCAGAACAGACAAAGCTATTCTTTCGTCTTCTCCCATCCAGACTATACTGTCGGTTGTGGAATCTCACCACATCAGCTTGCGCTCGCGGACTTATTTGGCTAAGATATTTTAGATTTATCTAGGCGTCGCAGTCGAAGATAATACTTAAAGTATATCGAGACAAGACAACGACGAGAAAGCTAAAATAGCTAGTCAAATTTACCGCCGGTCGGGAATCACACCCTGCCCTGAAGACTCTTTTATCATAACAAAAAACGCTTGCAAGCGCAAGCATTTTGTTCATTTTCATTTTTTATTTCAATTTATCTGCTTCATAGGTATGAACGAGCTCAAGACCTGCAAAGTGCTGCTGGCGGAGGGCTTCGTAGACAATCATGCAGACGGTATTAGACACATTGAGACTGCGGACATGTTCATCATTCATGGGAATACGGAGAGCCTTCTCAGGATGTTCTCGCATAAAGTCCTCAGGCAAGCCCTTGTCTTCACGTCCAAAGAGAAAATAATGGTCCTCGTCAGTCGATAAATCCACATCAGAATACACTTTCTCAGCAAATTTTGAGATCAGATAGAGTTTGCCCTTCATATGAGACATGAAATCCTCCAAACTCTCGTAAAAATAAATCTCTAGTTTATCCCAATAATCCAATCCAGCTCGCTTCATCTTGCGGTCGTCAATAGGAAAGCCCATTGGCTTGATGATGTGGAGGGGAGAATTGGTCGCAGCACAAGTACGCGCGATATTGCCTGTATTTTGTGGAATTTGTGGTTCAAATAATACAATGTGATTTGTCATGACTTGCTTCCTTTCACCATTGCAAAAAAATAGCCACACTGCCCGGAGTCAAGCTCAGCAAACAGCGTGGTTAAGGCATCGTTAACTTACCTCACAACAGGTTTGAAGTAAATCAGCGAAACTACTTTCTTAGTATAACACTTTCAGAATCATTGTCAATAGAAACGACTTGATTTTTTCAATTTTTTCAAGCTATTTCCAAGGATTGTAAAATCGTCCTTGATTCTGCAAGATAAGTAGTAAACTAGCTACTAAAAACAAGGCTGCCAAGAACAAGGTAAGATAGTCTCCTTTTTTCAAGGCCTGATAACTATACCAAGTGCGTTTTTTCTCTTTCCCAAAGCGCCGAAGCTCCATGGCAGTCGCGATGGTATCAATGCGTTCTAGCGAGCTAAAAATCAAGGGAGTAATAATGCGCAAATTGCCTTTGATTCGTTGCATAAGAGAAGCTTTCTTGGATAATTCCATCCCACGCGCCTCCTGAGACATTTTGATAGTAAAGAATTCTTCCTGCAAATCTGGAATATAGCGCAAGGTCAGACTGACTGAATAGGCAATCTTGTAAGGCACACCAATTTGATTTAAACTAGAAGCAAACTGACTAGGATGGGTTGTCATCAAAAAGATAATAGCCAGAGGAATGGTACAAAGGTACTTAATGGCCAGATTTAGCAGATAAAAGAGCTCCTGGCTGGTCAGAGTGTAGGCACCGATTCCCTGCCAAATCACACTTCTCTCTCCGTAAAGTCCAACCCCATACTCAGGAGAAAAGAGATAGACCATCAAAACGTTTAAAACGGCAAATACCGTCGCAAAAACGGCCACAAAGGAAACATCTTTAAAACGGATTTCTGACAAATAGAGGAGAAAGACCGAAAAGATGGCAATCAGAACAAGCAGTCTGGTATCATAGCTAATCATGGCCGCCAATGACACGAGGATGAAAAAGAGAAGTTTACCAGCTCCTGACAAGCGATGAATCACAGTATCTCTATGCTGGTAACCAATTAATTTAGCTTGCATCCTTCTCTCCTTTCTTTGTAAAATGCCGTTAAAGCAAGTGGATCCACGTCTAGTTTTTTAGCCAAGTTGAAGATTGAAGTTTCTTTTAGATTGGCTTTTACTAACAGCTCAGGATTGCTCAACAGACTAGCTGGATCAGTATCAGCAATCAGTTCTCCATCAACCATGACAAGGGCCCTGTCTGAATAATCCAGCATCAATTGCATATCATGCGTAATCATGACGATGGTATGACCTTTTTGATGCAACTCTTCGAGAAATTCCATAATCTCAGTATAGTTCTTCTGGTCTTGACCTGCTGTCGGTTCATCTAAGAGGATAATTTCAGCTCCTAAAACCAAAATCGAGGCAATAGTGACACGTTTTTTCTGACCAAATGACAGGGCAGAAATAGGCCAATTACGGAATTCATAGAGACCACAGATTTTCAAAGTTTCATAGACTCTCGTTTCAATTTCCTTCTCATCCACACCTCGCAAACGAAGTCCCAGAGCCACCTCATCAAAAATCATGTTAGTTGAAATCATTTGATTAGGATTTTGCAGCACATAGCCTACTCGTTCCGCCCGCTCTGCAACAGAATCTCCTTTTATATCCTGCCCTTCCCAAAGATAGCGACCTTCCGTCTGAATAAAGCTACTTAAGGCCTTGGCTAGAGTTGACTTCCCTGCTCCATTTTTCCCGACAATGGCAATCTTTTCACCCTTTTTAATATCCAAATGTAGGGATTTTAAAATCGGTCTATCATCATAAGAAAAAGAAACCTCCTCTAGTCTAAAAAGTGACTGCAAATCTGGCATCTCTTTTGCCAGTTCATTCTGCAACTGAACCTGACCTTTTGAGATAGACAAGTTATCCAGATCTGCTAACTGTTCTTCCTTGGCTAAATCCACACCCAATTGACGGAGAGTGGTGAGATAAAGGGGTTCGCGAATTCCATTTTGGGTCAACAAATCAGTCGCCAATAACTGATCAGGACTTCCATTAAAGAGGATACGGCCATCGTTTATCAAGACAATCCGATCCACAGGTCGATGCAGAACATCTTCCAAACGGTGCTCGATAATAAGGGTCGTCGTCCCCTCCTCCTTATGAATCTGATCAATCAATTCAATAATATCCTGACCTGACTTGGGATCCAGATTGGCGAGTGGCTCATCAAACAAGAGAATCGGACTTTCATCAATCAAGACACCGGCTAGACTAACTCGCTGCTTTTGTCCACCAGACAAGTCTTGAGGACGCTGAGCTAGTAAAGGGAGAAGGTCCAGCTTTTCAGCCCATTTATGAACACGACTTTTCATCTCTTCTAGACTTGTTACATCATTTTCTAGAGCAAAAGCCAAGTCCTCTGCCACAGATAAGCCGATAAACTGCCCATCTGTATCCTGCAAAACTGTGCTAACCAGATGAGACTTATCATAGATGCTCATATCAAAGGCTGTTTGACCCTTTATCAAAAATTCTCCATATGTCTGACCCTTGTAAATATTGGGAATAATCCCATTCAAACACTGACCCAAGGTAGATTTACCTGATCCAGATGGTCCAACAATTAAGACTTTCTCTCCCTTGTAAATGGTCAAGTCTATCCCTTGCAAGGTCGGTTCTTGTTGTGTTTCATACTGGAAAGAGAAATCCTTCCACTCAATTATAGCTTCTTTCATCTTACTCTCTTCATTCGCTTCTTCTACTCAATGAAAATCAAAGAGCAAACCAGGAAGCTAGCCGTAGGTTNNGTTGCAGATAGAGCTGACGCGGTTTGAATTTAATTTTCGCAGAGTATTAGACTTCTATTTTATCATAAATCTACCCCTTCTTGCAGACTCTTCTATTAAAAACTTAGCGCCAAAAAGATTCCTATCCTAGCTTACTTGCCTAACTAATCTATAAACATCGAAAAAGACTGGTTGCCCAGCCTTCTCCATCATTTTAGTCCTTTTTCAAACTTCCTGCACGAGTTTGAGTTCCTGCATAGGCAAGCAAGAGAAGAGTTCCTGCAATAGCTACAGATACACCATTAGCAATTCCCGCAACAATTCCTTGGGCAAATACTTTTTCTGCAGCTTCTTGATAAATCACAACATCTCCAAGTGGTGCCAAGACACCCCAAACAAGGGCATTTGCAAGTAGTTGAATGAGGTTAAAAATAAGAATATCTTTCCAGTCAAAGACACCATTGATCACGCGAACGTACTTTCTAAATAGCCCCACAGCTAGACCAAAGAGCCCACTAGCGATAATCCAAGTCCACCACAGACCGTAACCAGCAAGAGAGTCCTTGATTGCATGACCAATCAACCCGACAAGCAAACCGATAATCGGTCCAAAAATAATAGAAAGTAGCGCTTGTACCGCATACTGAAGCTGGATGCTTGTATTTGGAACAGGGGTCGGAATGTTGATCATCCCGATGACGACAAAGAGGGCAGCGCCAATTCCTACAGCAACAACTTGTTTAATTGATTGATTTTTCATCTATATTCTCCTATTTTATGATTCTATTTTCTTTATTTCAATGGTCCAAGATGAACCGACACCTACATTATAGGCCTTGGCAAAGGAACCTTGGTTGATAGCCAGACCTAAACGATAGAGAGAGTTGATGTAAAGGATGGGTTGCCCAATTCTCACATCTGCAAATGATTTGCCATAAACAACCTGATTTTGATAGACCAGCATATCAGCGTGATAGATGGTCACTTCAAAACGGTCACCAAATTCTGGTTCCAGTTTGTAAAATTCTTCTCGCGTAATAGAGGTCCAAAGCGAACCAAAACGCACATCCAGAATATCAATGGCTCCCTTCACCAGATGATCTTCACTAATGGTCTCTACGACTGGAAGTTCCACAATCTGATCCACACTGAGCTCTGGCCCCACTTCCTCAAAAGAAATGTGACCACTGGCCAGTTTAGCACCAGTATAGGCATAGACATCACGACCGTGGAAAGTATAAGAATGCTCTGTGTTTTGACGCCTATTAGCTACCTCAGAAATTTCACGAACGGCTACAATACCAACGTGTTTCTTGATAAAAGAAAGAGTCCCATTATCTGGCGTGACAATGTATTGATTGTTTGCAGTCTTGGCAACCACACTCTTACGTTTCGAGCCGACACCTGGATCGACAACCGATACAAAAGTCGTTCCCTCAGGCCAGTAATCCACCGTCTGAAAGAGAC
The DNA here is from genome assembly GCF_013276335.1 of Streptococcus sp. 2100. Classification (NCBI taxonomy): domain Bacteria; kingdom Bacillati; phylum Bacillota; class Bacilli; order Lactobacillales; family Streptococcaceae; genus Streptococcus; species Streptococcus sp. 2100. The sequence continues at coordinate 26,970 of NZ_VMKV01000020.1, forward strand.
GGTAACTACCCTCAAAAATATTATAAGGCGTGATATCGTGCGTCAAGTGATGAATTTTTAATGTTGGAGACTCTTCTAAAGCCACTCCAATCATAGCCGATACCGCACCATCAACCAGACCAAAGTCTGATTGTAGTACCAGTAAATTATTATTCATTTTGTCTCCTTGCATACCCTTTATCATACCATATTTCAGAGAAAGGTGCTAATAGCTATTTCAATTGGTTAGGGTATAGTTTTACCTTATAGCAGATTTCCGCTAAAAGTTCTCCCTTATTGGCTAGTAGGTGCATTTTTTTTGAAAAAGGATATGATAGTTACATCATGAAAAAGTAGGTTTTATTATGAAAATTATCCTTGTCGGAGGGGGAAAAGTTAGTTTTGCCCTCTGTCGCTCCTTGGTTGCAGAAAAGCATGATGTTTTGCTGATTGAGCAAGACGAAGCTGTTCTCAATCATATTGTCAGTCGCTTTGATATCATGGGTATCCTTGGTAACGGGGTCGATTTTGCCATTCTTGAGCAAGCCAGCGTCCAAGATTGTGATATCTTTATCACCCTGACTGAGTACGATGAAGTCAACATGATTGCAGCTGTTCTAGCCAAAAAAATGGGAGCTAAAGAGACCATCGTTCGGGTGCGGAACCCTGAATATTCTAACTCCTATTTCAAAGAAAAGAATATTCTCGGTTTTTCTCTTATCGTTAACCCTGAGCTCTTGGCTGCCCGCGCTATCGCCAACATCATTGACTTCCCCAACGCTCTATCTGTCGAACGTTTCTTTGGTGGACGGGTCAGCTTGATGGAATTCACTGTTAAATCCTCCAGTAGTCTTTGCCAAATGCCCATTTCTGATTTTCGGAAAAAAATTTGGCAATGTCATTGTCGTGCGATAGAAAGAGATCATCAAATTATCATTCCAAGCGGTAACATGACTGTACAGGATAAAGATAGAATCTTTGTCACTGGTAACCGTGTTGATATGATGCTCTTCCATAATTATTTCAAGTCTCGTGCCGTGAAGGGTCTTCTTATTGTTGGAGCTGGTAGAATTGCCTATTATCTACTAGGTATCCTCAAAGATAGTCGTATTGATACTAAGATTATTGAAATCAATCCTGAAATCGCTAGCTTCTTTAGCGAGAAATTCCCAAACCTCTACATCGTTCAAGGAGATGGTACCGCACAAGATATCCTGCTGGAAGAAAGTGCTCAAAACTATGATGCCGTTGCGACTCTAACAGGGGTCGATGAGGAAAATCTGATTACCTCTATGTTCCTGGACAGGGTAGGTGTACAGAAAAATATTACCAAGGTCAATCGTACCAGTCTCCTCGAAATTATCAATGCGCCTGATTTTTCAAGTATCATCACACCTAAAAGTATTGCCGTAGACACGATTATGCACTTTATTCGTGGTCGGGTTAATGCCCAGTATTCAGACCTTCAAGCCATGCACCATCTAGCCAATGGCCAAATCGAAACCCTGCAATTCCATATCAAGGAAGCCAATAAAATGACTGCCAAACCTCTTTCTCAACTGAAATTGAAAAAAGGGGTTCTTATTGCAGCTATCATTCGAAAGGGCAAAACGATTTTCCCAACTGGGGAGGATATGTTGGAAGTTGGAGACAAGCTCCTAGTAACAACCTTGTTGCCGAATATCACTAAGATTTATGACTTGATCGCGAGGTAAGAAATGAATAAAAGTATGATTCGCTACCTCCTTTCAAAGTTACTTTTGATTGAAGCGGTTCTCCTTTTGGTTCCTGTAGCTGTCGCTCTCTATTACCGTGAATCGAGCCAAGTCTTTACAGCCCTCTTTACAACGATTGGAATTCTGGTATTACTAGGTGGCTCAGGAATTTTACAAAAGCCAAAAAATCAACGGATTTATGCCAAGGAGGGAATCTTGATTGTGGCCCTCTGTTGAATCCTTTGGTCCTTCTTTGGTGGTCTCCCCTTTGTCTTTTCTGGGCAAATCCCTAGCGTTATTGATGCCTTTTTTGAAATTAGTTCTGGCTTTACAACTACTGGAGCAAGTATTTTGAACGACGTTTCGGTTCTCAGCCGTTCCCTCCTCTTCTGGCGAAGTTTTACCCACTTGATTGGAGGGATGGGAGTGCTTGTTTTTGCACTTGCTATTATGGACAATGCCAAAAATAGCCACCTAGAGGTGATGAAGGCTGAGGTTCCAGGTCCTGTTTTTGGCAAGGTTGTATCCAAACTAAAAAACACTGCCCAGATTCTCTATCTCCTTTATCTAGCTCTCTTCTCCCTCTTTGTCATCATCTATTATCTAGCTGGCATGCCTCTCTACGATAGTTTTGTCATTGCTACGGGGACAGCGGGAACTGGAGGCTTTACCGTCTATAACGACGGAATTGCCCACTATGGCAGCTCACTGATTACCTATCTGGTCAGTATCGGAGTTCTGGTTTTTGGGGTAAATTTCAACCTCTACTACTACCTCATGCTCCGTCGCATCAAGGCCTTCTTTGGTGACGAAGAACTTCGGGCTTACTTGGTCATTGTACTGGTTTCTACAGGCTTGATTAGCCTCAACACCCTCTACCTCTACCCAGGGTTTTCAAAGAGCTTTGAAATGGCCTTCTTCCAGGTTTCCAACATCATTACAACAACTGGTTTTGGATATGGAGATATTACCAACTGGCCCCTCTTCTCCCAGTTTATCCTCCTTTTCCTCATGGCAATCGGTGGCTCTGCTGGATCAACTGCAGGTGGACTCAAGATTATTCGAGGCCTCATCCTTTCAAAAATTGCCAAAAATCAAATTTTGTCCATTCTATCTCCCCACCGTGTTTTGACTCTCCATGTGAATCAAACGGTGATTGATAAGGATACCCAGCATAAAATTCTCAAGTATGGTAGATTGAAACTAGAATAGTACATCTGGACTTCTAAAACATTGTTAGAAATCGATTTGACTGTCCCGATTGATTTGTCCTATTCTTATTTCATTTTATTATATCTTTAAATCCCGATCAGACATTTCAGTACCTGACTTATCCTCAATGAAAATCTCTTCAAACTGCGTCAGATCTATCTGCCCGACTTTATCACTTAAT
>NZ_VMKV01000021.1:0-36063 GCF_013276335.1 Streptococcus sp. 2100
ATGGGAGTGAGGCAGAACAAATGAATTATGCTGTCAAGTTAAATGAGAAGGCTCTATCTTTCATCTACTCTGTTATTCGAGGGCATTCTATTGATGGTTGGAAATTGATTGGTGGTACTTGGTACTATTATAAGAACAGTACGAAACAAACAGGTTGGCAAAAGATAAATGACACTTGGTACTATCTAGACGCCTCCGGTAAGATGCTCACAGATTGGCAAAAAGTAAATGGGAAATGGTATTATCTGGAAAACTCTGGTTCAATGGCAACAGGTTGGAAATATATACGAGGCAGATGGTATTACTTAGATAATAAAAATGGAGACATGAAAACCGGTTGGATAAAAGTGGGAGGAAATTGGTATTATCTCAATTCAAGTGGAGCAATGGTTACAGGTAGCCAAACTATTGATGGTAAAGTTTATAATTTCGCTTCATCTGGTGAATGGATTTAATATTGGAGGTATATATAAATGAAACTTTTGAAAAAAACTATGCAAGCTGGACTAACAGTAATTTTCTTTGGTTTGCTAGGGACCAGTACAGTATTTGCAGATGATTCTGAAGGATGGCAGTTTGTCCAAGAAAACGGTAGAACCTATTACAAAAAGGGGAACCTCAAAGAAACCTACTGGCGAGTGATTGATGGTAAGTACTATTATTTTGATTCTCTATCTGGAGAGATGGTTGTCGGCTGGCAATATATCCCGTTTCCATCTAAAGGTAGTACAATTGATCCTTACCCAAATGGTATCAGATTAGAAGGTTTTCCAAAGTCAGAGTGGTACTACTTTGACGAAAATGGAGTGCTACAAGAGTTTGTTGGTTGGCAAGAATTAGAGCTAAAATATTCCTTAACCGTTGGGAAAAAACATGGTGAAGGCTGGGAAGGTCCCGAAGTTCTTAAATTAGCATACTACTACTTTGATCAAGATCATTATTTAAAGACAGGTTGGCTTTATGATCAATCTAACTGGTATTACCTAGCAAAAACAGGAAATTCTGGGAATAAGAATCTTGGTGGTGAAAGACGTGTAGGTTGGATAAATGATGGTTCAGCTTGGTACTATCTAGATTCAGAAACTGGTATCATGCAAACTGGTTGGAAGCAAATTGGCAATAAGTGGTACTACCTCCGTTCATCAGGTGCAATGGCAACAGGTTGGGCTTATGTTGGTAATAACTGGTACTATCTTCGTTCATCAGGTGCAATGTCCACAGGTTGGGTGAAAGATGGTTCAATATGGTACTATCTAAATGCAAGTAATGGAGATATGAAAACAGGCTGGTTCCAAATCAATGGTAAATGGTATTATGCCTATGGTTCAGGTGCTCTAGCTGTTAATACCACAGTAGATGGTTACTACGTAAACTATAATGGTGAGTGGGTTAAGTAACGAATGCTAATCGTAACTGTAGTTGATACTTAACTTATTAAAAAGAGCTTTTTTCTACCATTTGTCAACTCTATCAATTTTTAAGAATTAAATGAGTCAAGACAGTAGCTATTCAGTATGTTTATCTACTGTAGTAGGTTGAAGAAAAACTAAGAATGAGAAAGGACGAAGTTAGTCCTTTCTTTTTTATGTGACTATACTTTCTATTCAAATGAGCTTTTAACCGATTGATTGAGCCAATCAACTCTTAAAACCAAAGAGCAATTTCTCGCTTAGCTGACTCTTCTGAATCTGAACCATGTACAACATTTTGGATAGTCTCATTTTCTCCAGCAGCTTTTGCAAAATCAACTCGAATAGTTCCTGGTAAAGCTTCTTCTGGATCAGTTGCACCCATCATGGTCCGCCAAGTTTCGATTACTTCGGGATCAGAAATGATACCTACAAGAACCGGTCCTGAAGTCATAAATTCACGAATCGGTGGGTAAAAACTTTGACCAACCAAGTCCTGATAGTGCTGGTCAATTAACTCTTCTGAAAGCTGTGTACGCAACTCCAATTTTTCAATTGTAAATCCACGTTGTTCGATACGTTTCAACACTTCACCCACTAGTCCTCTTTTTACACCATCTGGTTTAATGATAAAAAATGTTTGTTCCATACCTGTCTCCTTTGTCAGCTTCTTTCTTTTATTTTACCACATTCCATGGAAAAATGGAGAAAGTTTTCAGAAAAGCGAAAGAGAGCCCGAAGGCTCTCTCATTCTCTTTTATTCTACTGTTTCTTCCACAGTTTCAACGGCAGTATCCACAACTACTTCTGTTGTTTCTTCGTTTCCTTCTTCCTCTACTGGAGGATTAAGGTATTCTTCTTCGTTGATAGCATGTGGTTCAAGGTTACGGTAGCGAGCCATACCAGTACCTGCTGGGATGATCTTACCGATGATAACATTTTCTTTAAGTCCAAGGAGATGGTCTTTCTTACCACGGATAGCCGCGTCAGTAAGGACACGAGTTGTTTCCTGGAAGGAAGCCGCTGACAAGAAACTGTTGGTTTCAAGTGAGGCTTTGGTAATTCCCATGAGGACTGGGCGACCTGTCGCTGGAACACCACCTGCGATAAGGACATCTTTGTTGGCATCTGTAAAGTCATTGATATCCATGAGGGTACCCATGAGAAGATCTGTGTCACCTGGATCCATGACACGGACTTTACGAATCATTTGACGAACCATTACCTCGATGTGTTTGTCACCGATTTCTACCCCTTGGCTACGGTAAACTTTTTGTACTTCACCGAGAAGGTAAGTTTCAACTGACAAGACATCACGAACTGCAAGGAGACGTTTTGGTTGGATAGAACCTTCTGTCAGAGCAGCACCACGCGCTACTTGGTTCCCAACTTCAACACGCATACGAGCGGTAAATGGAACAACATATTCGCCTTCACCAGTTTCGCCCTTAACAAAGACTTTCTTGGTACGAGTTGAAGCATCTTCTTCGATAGCTGTAACTTGTCCTTTAACCTCTGTGATAACCGCTTCCCCTTTAGGATTGCGGGCTTCAAAGATTTCTTGGACACGAGGAAGACCCTGAGTGATATCGGTATTTGAGGCAACCCCACCCGTGTGGAAGGTACGCATTGTAAGCTGTGTACCAGGTTCCCCGATAGATTGGGCAGCGATTGTTCCAACTGCTTCACCAACTTCAACCGCATCACCAGTCGCCAAGTTGATACCATAACAGTGACGGCAGACACCGTGACGAGTGTTACATGTAAATACAGAGCGGATAGTCACTTCTTCCACACCAGCATTGACAATTTCACGCGCCTTGTCTTCTGTAATCAACTCATTTGGACCGATAATAACTGCACCAGTTTCTGGATGTTTAACAGTTTTCTTAGTGTAACGACCATTGAGACGCTCTTCGAGAGACTCGATCATCTCTTTTCCTTCTGCGATAGAACGGATCAAGAGACCACGGTCTGTTCCACAGTCGTCCTCACGGATGATAACGTCTTGGGCAACGTCAACCAAACGACGAGTCAAGTAACCTGAGTCGGCTGTCTTAAGGGCCGTATCGGTCATACCTTTACGGGCACCGTGAGTTGAGAAGAACATTTCGAGTACTGACAAACCTTCGCGGAAGTTTGAAAGGATTGGCAATTCCATGATACGTCCGTTCGGAGCAGCCATCAGACCACGCATACCGGCAAGCTGTGAGAAGTTTGAGATGTTACCACGGGCTCCAGAGTCCATCATCATAACGATTGGGTTCTTAGGATCTTGGTTGGCAATCAAACGTTTCTCCAATTTTTCACGAGCAGCACGCCATTCAGCTGTAACAGCATTGTAACGCTCGTCGTCTGTAATCATACCACGACGGAATTGTTTGGTGATTTGTTCTACACGTTTGTGTGATTCTTCAATGATTTCAGCCTTGTCATCAACGACTGGGATATCGGCAATACCCACTGTCAATCCTGCAAGAGTTGAGTGGTGGTAACCGAGGTTCTTCATACGGTCAAGTAGGGCAGAAGTTTCTGTCGTACGGAAACGTTTGAAGATTTCAGCGATGATATTTCCAAGATTTTTCTTCTTGAATGGAGGGTTAAGTTCAAGTTTACTGATTGCTTCCTTGATATCTCCACCAAGTGGCAAGAAGTATTTAGCTGGAACGCCTTCTGTCAAGTTGGCATTGTTTGGTTCTTGCAAGTATGGTAGCCCCTCTGGCATGATATCGTTGAAGAGAATTTTACCAACTGTTGTAAGCAAGACCTTATGTCTTTGCTCTTCTGTCCAAGGCTTGTTGAGGCTGTCTGTTGCGATACCAACACGTGAGTGGAGGTGAACATAACCATTGCGGTGAGCCATAACCGCTTCGTCACGGTCTTTGAAGACCATTCCTTCACCTTCGCGACCAGCTTCTTCCATGGTCAAGTAGTAGTTACCCAAAACCATGTCCTGAGATGGAGTAACTACCGGTTTCCCATCTTTCGGGTTCAAGATGTGCTCAGCAGCTAGCATGAGGATACGAGCTTCTGCTTGGGCTTCTTCTGAAAGCGGTACGTGGATGGCCATTTGGTCCCCGTCAAAGTCGGCATTGTAGGCTTCACAGACAAGCGGGTGCAAGCGAAGGGCCTTACCATCAATCAAGACTGGCTCGAAGGCTTGGATACCCAAACGGTGAAGGGTCGGTGCGCGGTTCAAAAGCACTGGGTGTTCTTTAATCACTTCTTCAAGAATATCCCAGATACGCTCATCTCCGCGTTCGACCAAGCGTTTAGCAGCTTTGACGTTTTGCACGATATCACGAGCGACGATTTCACGCATGACGAATGGTTTAAAGAGCTCGATCGCCATTTCACGTGGCACACCACATTGGTACATCTTAAGAGTTGGACCAACGGCGATAACGGAACGTCCTGAGAAGTCAACACGTTTACCGAGCAAGTTTTGACGGAAGCGTCCTTGTTTACCTTTAAGCATGTGGCTCAAAGATTTCAGTGGACGGCTACCTGGTCCTGTGATCGGACGACCACGACGACCATTGTCAATCAAAGCGTCAACTGCTTCTTGAAGCATACGCTTCTCATTTTGAACGATGATACCTGGTGCATTCAACTCAAGCAAACGAGCCAAACGGTTGTTACGGTTGATAACACGGCGGTAAAGGTCATTCAAGTCAGATGAGGCAAAACGGCCACCATCCAACTGCAACATTGGACGAAGATCTGGTGGAATAACTGGAAGGATGTTGAGAATCATCCATTCAGGTTTGTTTCCAGACTTGTAAAAGGCATCCAAAACATCCAAACGACGGATGGCTTTGACACGTTTTTGTCCAGTCGCTGTTTTCAACTCTTCTTTGAGTTCAGCAATTTCTTTTTCAAGATCTACTTGTTTCAAGAGGTCTTGGATAGCTTCGGCACCCATCTTGGCAACGAATGATCCATAACCATACTCACGCAAACGCTCACGGTATTCGCGCTCTGTCATGATAGACTTGTGCTCAAGTGGTGTATCCTTAGGGTCAATCACCACATAAGCCGCAAAGTAGATCACTTCCTCAAGGGCACGAGGGCTCATATCAAGGGTCAAGCCCATACGGCTTGGAATCCCCTTGAAGTACCAGATGTGAGATACAGGAGCTTTCAATTCGATATGTCCCATACGCTCACGACGAACTTTCGTACGCGTTACTTCAACCCCACAGCGGTCACAAACAATCCCTCTGTAACGAATGCGTTTATATTTACCACAAGCACATTCCCAGTCTTTTGTAGGACCAAAGATAACTTCATCAAAGAGACCTTCACGTTCTGGTTTCAAGGTACGGTAATTGATTGTTTCAGGTTTTTTGACTTCTCCATAAGACCATGAACGGACTTTACTTGGAGAAGCTAGGGTGATTTGCATACTTTTAAAACGATTTACATCAACCACTATTTCTTCCCTTTCTATTCTAAGTGAACTGCCTATTCTTGTTCAGCAGTTTCTTCTGTTGCTTCCGCTTTTGTTGCTTTCTCAGCTTCTTCAGCTTCAAAGGCTGCTTTAGCCTCTTGTGCTGCTTTTTCGCGGGCTTTTTCAAGGTCATCTACGTGGATGACATCTTCGTCCATTCCTTCATCCAAGTCGCGAAGTTCCACTTCTTGGTCATCTTCGTCTAGGACACGCATGTCAAGACCAAGAGATTGCAATTCTTTGACAAGAACTCGGAAGGATTCTGGAACACCTGGTTTTGGAATTGGTTTTCCTTTTGTAATAGCTTCATAAGCTTTCAAACGTCCGTTGATATCGTCAGACTTGTAAGTCAAGATTTCTTGAAGGACATTTGACGCACCGTAGGCTTCAAGAGCCCAAACCTCCATCTCACCGAAACGTTGTCCACCAAACTGGGCTTTACCTCCAAGTGGTTGTTGGGTAACAGTTGAGTAAGGTCCGACTGAACGCGCGTGCAATTTATCATCAACCATGTGGTGGAGTTTGATCATGTACATGACTCCAACAGAAACACGGTTATCAAACGGTTCTCCAGTACGTCCATCGTAAAGAATCGTTTTGGCATCACTATCCATACCTGCTTCTTTAACGGTTGACCAAAGATCTTCAGAACTTGCTCCGTCAAAGACTGGTGTTGCAATGTGGATACCAAGAGTACGAGCCGCCATACCAAGGTGAAGCTCCATAACCTGACCGATATTCATACGTGATGGCACCCCAAGTGGGTTCAACATGATGTCGACTGGAGTTCCATCTGGAAGGTAAGGCATGTCTTCTACAGGAACGATACGAGAGACAACCCCTTTATTTCCGTGACGTCCGGCCATCTTATCTCCGACCTTGATCTTACGTTTTTGAGCGATGTAGACGCGAACCAGCATATTGACACCTGATTGCAACTCATCTCCATTTGCACGTGTAAAGATCTTAACATCACGAACGACACCATCGGCACCGTGTGGTACACGAAGAGAAGTATCACGCACTTCACGAGATTTATCTCCGAAGATAGCGTGCAAGAGACGTTCTTCAGCTGAAAGGTCCTTCTCACCCTTAGGTGTTACTTTACCTACAAGGATATCACCTTCTTTAACCTCAGCACCGATACGGATAATACCCATTTCGTCAAGGTCTTTAAGGGCATCTTCACCAACGTTTGGAATTTCACGAGTAATTTCTTCAGGCCCAAGCTTTGTATCGCGTGTTTCTGATTCGTATTCTTCAAGGTGAACAGATGTGTAGACATCGTCTTTGACCAAGCGTTCGCTCATGATAACGGCATCCTCGAAGTTGTAACCTTCCCAAGTCATGTAGGCAACGATTGGGTTTTGTCCAAGCGCCATTTCTCCATTTTCCATAGAAGGTCCGTCAGCGATGAAATCGCCTTTTTCAACGACATCGCCAACTTTTACGAGAGTGCGTTGGTTGTAGGCAGTACCTGAGTTTGAACGACGGAATTTTTGGATGTGGTAAACGTCCAATGAACCATCTTCACGACGAACTTCTACCTTGTCAGCATCTGCGTACGTAACTTTACCATCATACTGAGCAATCACAGCAGCTCCTGAATCGTGGGCTGCTTGGTATTCCATACCAGTACCAACGTAAGGTGCTTGAGGATTGATCAATGGCACAGCCTGACGTTGCATGTTGGCTCCCATGAGGGCACGGTTGGAGTCATCGTTTTCCAAGAAAGGAATACATGCTGTCGCAACGGCAACTACCTGTTTTGGTGAAACGTCCATGTAGTCAACAATATTCGCTGGATACTCTTGGTTGACCCCTTGGTGACGTCCCATGACAATCTTCTCAGCAAAGGTTCCATCTTCGTTCAGACGAGAATTAGCCTGTGCTACAGTAAATTCATCTTCTTCATCGGCTGTCAACCAAACGATTTCGTTCGTAACAACGCCTGTTTCACGGTCAACTTTACGGTATGGTGTTTGAACAAAATCATACTTGTTCAAATGTCCGTAAGATGACAAGTTATTGATCAAACCGATGTTAGGTCCTTCAGGTGTCTCGATTGGACACATACGACCATAGTGAGTGTAATGCACGTCACGAACTTCATATCCAGCACGGTCACGTGTCAAACCACCAGGCCCTAAGGCTGATAAACGGCGTTTGTGAGACAACTCAGAAAGCGGGTTGTGTTGGTCCATGAACTGTGACAACTGTGATGAACCAAAGAATTCTTTCACCGCAGCTGTTACAGGACGGATGTTGATAATTTGTTGCGGTGTCAAGACTTCATTGTCCTGAACAGACATACGTTCACGGACATTACGTTCCATACGAGAAAGTCCAAGACGTACTTGGTTGGCAAGCAATTCACCAACCGCACGGATACGACGGTTTCCAAGGTGGTCGATATCATCTACACGGCCAAGTCCTTCAGCCAAGTTGAGGAAGTAGCTCATCTCAGCAAGAATATCTGCAGGAGTGACGATACGAACCTTGTCATCTGGATTGGCATTACCAATGATTGTTACGACACGGTCTGGATCAGTTGGAGCAACAACCTTGAATTTTTGAAGAACAACAGGCTCAGTCACAACGGCTGCATCATTTGGAATGTAGACAATCTTGTTCAAATCACCATCCAAATGGCTTTCAATGCTTTCAATCACACTACGAGTCATGATTGTACCAGCTTCTACCAAGATTTCGCCTGTTTCAGGGTCTACCAATGGCTCAGCAATAGTTTGGTTGAGCAAGCGTGTTTTGACATTGAGTTTTTTGTTAATCTTGTAACGACCAACGGCTGCCAAGTCATAGCGACGTGGGTCAAAGAAACGAGCCACAAGCAAGCTACGTGAGCTTTCAGCTGTCTTAGGCTCACCTGGACGAAGGCGTTCGTAAATTTCTTTCAAAGCTTCGTCTGTACGAGAGTCCATTGGGTTCTTATGGATATCTTTTTCAACAGTGTTGCGAACCAATTCACTATCACCAAAGATATCAAAAATTTCATCATCACCTGAGAAACCAAGCGCACGAACCAAGGTTGTAAATGGAATCTTACGAGTACGATCGATACGAGTGTAGGCGATATCTTTTGAGTCGCTTTCAAGTTCCAACCAAGCTCCACGGTTAGGGATAACCGTTGAACCGTAACCCACTTTACCGTTCTTATCTACTTTGTCATTAAAGTAAACACCTGGCGAGCGAACCAACTGAGATACGATGATACGTTCACCACCATTGATGATGAAAGTACCCATTTCTGTCATGATTGGGAAATCACCAAAGAAAACTTCTTGGGTCTTGATTTCGCCTGTTTCTTTATTGATCAAGCGGAATGTTACAAAAATTGGTGCTGAGTAGCTAGCATCGTGGATACGAGCTTCTTCTAGCGTGTATTTTGGTTCCTTGATTTCATATCCAACAAATTCCAACTCCATTGTGTCTGTGAAGTTTGAAATTGGCAATACATCTTCAAATACTTCCTTAAGACCGTGATCTAGGAAAGCTTTGAATGAATCAGTTTGAATTTCAATCAAATTTGGTAAGTCAAGAACTTCTTTAATTCTTGAAAAACTACGACGGGTACGATGTTTCCCGTATTGAACGTCATGTCCTGCCAAGATGATTCTCCTTTGTAAATAAGTTCCAAGCCTTGTCAATCAGGCTTTCTAATCGTCATATGGTTATAAAACCCCTATCACCGTGTCCCTTTGATAAATTTTCAGAATCTTTAAGTCTTTGTTACAAATACTCGAAATCCTGAAAAAAAGCACAAAAAGAGCAGCTAAATCTGACTTTTCAGAAGATTTAACTGCTGTGAGTCCTGTCTGGACAATATTTCAGACAAAACCTACGACAAATGATTACTCATATTATACCCTATTTAGCTAGATTTTTCAAGGGGATTCAGTAGTTTTTTGGTAATTTTTTCCCATAGAAAACTTGGCATCACATTCGAATCACACTATGGTACAAAAAACTGAAAAAGCTATTGACTGAAAATCATTTTCAAGGTATAATAAGAAACGTTAAGGCGGTATAGCCAAGTGGTAAGGCACGGCTCTGCAAAAGCTTGATCGTCGGTTCAAATCCGTCTACCGCCTTCTATAACTTGATTTATCAGGTTTCAAATGAACAGAAAGCCCAATTTGAAGGGCTTTTTTATTTTTCTTCTGATAAATACGGATAATTTTGAAAAACTTTTGGGGCAAAGTTCTTTCCATGACATAATTCCCTCATGAAATCAACTGAAAAAAGCTTCGTCACACCTGGTGACAAAAGCCTCTAGTTTACTCTGTTTCTTCTTCTATTTCAACTTCGGTAATTTGGACTTTTACCTTGGTAACACGTCCATTTTTCACTTTATCATTGGTTAAGATAAGTTGTTTGTTTTGGCTGACCAATTCATAGCTAAGTTTCTCAGTCGTCGGAATGGTCCCCACTCCTGTCAAATAGTAACCAGCAATGGTATCAACGTCATCACTTTCCAGTTCAACATCAAAGTAATTATTGAAATCATTGAGGGTCATCGTTCCTTGAACAATGTAGGTATCCTCGCCAATCTGATGAACATCTATTGCTGCTTTGTCCGTTTCATCATCAATTTCACCAACAATTTCCTCTAAGAGGTCTTCCAAAGTCACCAAACCAGCCATACCACCGTATTCATCCAGCAAGATTGCCATTTGTCTTTGGGTATTGCGCAATTCTTTTAGCAAGTCATCCACAAAAATAGTTTCAGGTACAAAAAGTGGATCTTGTAAGATTTTCTTCCAAACAATATTATCAAAACCATCCACAAAACCAGCCTTAAGGAGACTCTTGGTGTGAATGATTCCAATTACATTGTCCTTATCCCCATCGTAAACTGGTATACGGGAAAAGTTTTGTTTTAAAATACTTTGGATAATGCTTTGACTATCATCCTGAATATCCACCATAAAAGCATCTGTCCGAGGAACCATAACCTCTCGTGCCATCAGTTCATCGAGCGAAAAGACACCTTGTAGCATCTCAATCTCATCAGCATCCAACGTTTCTTCACTATTTGTCAGCATATAGGCAATTTCATCACGGGTCATCTTTTCATCCGCATCATCGAATGACATAGGAGTCAAATGGCTCAAGAAATTGGTCGAAGCAGCTAAAAGCCAAACAAAAGGACTGACTAGTTTTCCGATCCCAATGATAACCGGCGCTGTACGAATGGCCAAGGCATCCTTTAGATTAAGAGCGATTCTCTTAGGATATAATTCCCCAAAAACGATGGAAATATAGGTCAAAAATGCCAAGGATAGAAAAGTTGCCACGGCTTGTGCTGTTTCGCTATTCCCAAGCCAAGAGGCAATCACACGTCCTAGAGTATCAGCTAAACTCGCCCCTGATAAGATTGTAATCAGGGTGATTCCTACCTGAATGGTTGATAAAAAGTGGTTAGGATTTTCTAGTACCTTCAGCAGGCGGATGTAGCGTCTGTCTCCTTCTTCCGCCTTTTGTTCAACTCGGGCACGATTAAGAGAAACCATGGCCATTTCTGTGGCTGAGAAAAAGGCATTTAATACCGTCAAGATAAACAATAAAACAAATTGTAGCAACAAATTCTGACTACTTGGGTCTTCCATAGTTCTTCTCCTAAAATAGTATCTTATCCTTTATTATATCACAAAATTTAATCCAATACATATTATTTTTTTCTTAGCGTAACTTCTCAAAGTAACTTCCATCTCTCTCCCAAAACTGGAAGTTAGTTTTAGAAGTTACCATTTTTTCTTAGTACCTACTCTAGCCCTACTTAAACTAGAAAAAAGAACTCCTACATCCATAAGTGATATAGGAGTTTATCTTATCTTTTACTGATACTCTTCGAAAATCTCTTCAAACCACGTCAGCTTTATCTGCAACCTNNTGCGGCTAGCTTCCTAGTTTGCTTTTTGATTTTCATTGAGTATGAGTTACAGTTACTTCTCCAGTTCGGTAATCCAGTTGAAGCCCCTTTTGAACATTGGGAACTAGAACATTAAATTCCAATTCTCCATCTGAAGACTTGGCTTCAATCTGTGAAGCTGAAGGAACTAAATCCTCGTTTGAAGCGTAGTAAAGGGTTACACGGTAACGGACACGCTTGTTTTGGTCCAAGGCTTTACGCACCTTACTTTCATAGTAGTTTTGACCAGTCGAATCCTCGGCCTGCGCCTGATTTGCCCAGGCTGTCTGAACAGCAATGTTTTTAGGATTGCTTGTCGAGGCATCAAAACCATCCAAACCACCGATTAAGGCATAGCCTAACAGATGACCTCTATCGACTGCATGGGTATAAGAGCCCTTTAGATTCTTGACCTGATGCCAGCCTGGAGGAGTCCATGAAGTCGAACCATTCCCAGTTTCTTCACGATTCTTGTACTGACGAGTAGCCTTAGACAAGAGGGCATTAGCCACGGTTGGTACGGTCTCCTTGCCCACCGTCTTTGTTTTATTATCAGCGTAGGGCTTACTTGAAACCTTGGCATTTAGGTTTGTTTTATTACCATTGACGATAAAAGCACCTGATCCGTTCCACTCCAGACTCCCTTTTACTTGGTTTTTGACTGCGTCTGTTAAGACACTCTCTGCCAATGCTTGACTAGGAGCTTCAGACGCTTGTTTTTTCTGACTAAGCTTGGTTTTAGGACTATTAGGTGCCGACTGCATCTGCTTGATATAATAGCTCCCTGTAGACAAAAGCAATAACACTAGCAGTCCGATTAGTGTCTGTCTTGTTTTTTTGTTCATATTTCTCCTTATCTTTAGAAAAAGGCTGGTTCTCCAGCCTAATTTCCTGTAAATTTATGAATCAATTCCTGCCATTTTGCTGGAGACAGGATAGCCCATGGATCTTGACCCTTGCCCAAGATTCCATAACCTACCATTAAACCGATTCCTAGAGCCAGAGTACCTAAAATCAGTACTATGATGACTAAAAGTAAACGCTTGACTACGTAGCTTGATTTCTTATTCATCTTCATCACTTGCCTCAATCCGCTGAATCTTAGCACCTAGCTGCGCCAACTTCTCATGGAAACCGTAGTAACCTCTATCCAAGTGAACCAATTTACCGACCACAGTTTCTCCCTGTGCTACCAAACCTGTCAAAATCAAGGCTGCACTGGCACGAAGGTCAGTAGAAAGAACTTCCGCTCCCTGCAAAGGTTGACCACCAACAATACGAGCTGTATCACGGATAATCTCAGAATGCAAGCCCATGCGACGCATTTCTTCTAGATGTTGGAAACGATTTTCGAAAACTGTCTCCACCATAGTTGATTCCCCTTTTGCGACTGTCATCAAGGCTGTAAATTGAGCCTGCATATCTGTTGGAAATCCTGGGTGGGGCAAGGTTTTCACATGAACAGCTTTTAGATTTTCTAGTTGAGAGCGAACGCGAATTCCTTCCGTCTCCTCCGTCACTTCCACTCCCATTTCAAGCAATTTGGCAATCAAGGGACGGTTGTGCTCCCAGACAGCATCTTTAATCAAGACATCACCACCAGTCATGGCAGCAGCTACCATAAAGGTTCCTGCTTCGATACGGTCTTGGACTACATTGTGAGTCGTACCATGAAGTTTCTCAACACCGGTAATGGTAATGGTCTCTGTACCAGCACCCTTAACCTTAGCTCCCATTTCATTAAGGAGAATGGCTAGGTCAACAATCTCAGGCTCACGCGCAGCATTTTCAATCACTGTCATCCCATCAGCTAGGGTCGCTGCCATCATCAAGTTCTGCGTTGCACCAACACTTGGAAAGTCCATATAGATATGAGCGCCATGCAAGCGTTCTGCCTTGGCTTCGATGTAACCAGCTGTCTGACTAATCTTAACCCCCATAGCTTCCAGACCTTTCAAATGAAGATCAATAGGACGGCTACCAATGGTACAACCACCTGGCATGGATACCTTGGCATGACCCACACGGGCAAGGATTGGCCCTAATACAACGATGGAGGCGCGCATCTTGCTGACATACTTGTAAGGGGCTTCCTCAGTGATGTCGCCAGTAGCATCCACCTCAACAAGATGGGCTTCCTCATCAAAGTCAACCTTGGCATTCAAACCACCAACCACCTGATTCATAATAAAGACATCCGACAAGATCGGTACATTCTGTAAGACTGTCTTTCCTTCACTTGCTAGAATAGTCGCTGCCAACAAGGGCAAGACTGCATTCTTTGCTCCTTCGATGGTTACACTTCCTACCAGACGATTATCGCCACCTTGAACAACAATTTTGTCCATACTCGTTTCCTTTACTCTTGATTTTATAATAATCCTCTAAGCGCTTCTTGCCACAAATGATACAGGCTGATAAAGAAAGAACTCAAGATATAGCCCATTACAATGCTGAAAAAACCTACTAATAAACGAACTTTTCTTGTATTCTCAGCTGTCACTTTTAAAACCTTTTCCCATCTAACAAGATCCTTTAAAAGGTAAAAACTCACATAAATAAAGAGCATGTGACTGCTTAGAGTGAATAATAATTGAACCATTTGACTATTATACCATCTTCTCTGTTTGTGCGCTAGTTTGGAAACTTCACTTAAAAACTAGGGATTGTTTTTCAAGTAATCAATTGCATCTTGTAGGGTTTTAACGGGCACGATTTTCATATCTGTCTTGATTGTTTTGGATGCTTCTAGGGCTGTTTGGTAGTTGTTTTTTGCATCCGGGTGTGCTTTTTGTTCTTCTTCGCTAACAGGATTATCAGGGGCAAAGAAAATAGCGGCACCTGCCCTAGCCGAAGCTACAACTTTTTTATCAATACCTCCAATATCCCCCACATTCCCATCGCGGTCAATGGTACCTGTACCAGCAACAATACGACCATTACGAAGATCTGGGTGAGCTATTTGAGTATAGATAGCTAGACTAAACATGAGACCAGCACTTGGGCCGCCAATACCAGCTGTTGAAAAGCTAATTGGGACATTGCTGATTACCTCTGTACGATCAATCAAGCCGATTCCAATCCCATTTTTTCCATTTTCCAAGGTGATAATCTTTCCTTCTGCAGACTTGGTTTGCCCATCCTCTTCATAGGTGACCTTGACGGAGTCCCCTAATTTTTGAGAACTGACGTAATCAATCAAGTCTTTGGAACTATCAAAGGTCTGATCATTGACTGCTGTGACCGTATCAGAGATATTGAGAATCCCTTTAAAGGTTGAATTATCCGTCACATTCAAAACATAAACGCCAAAGTACTTGAGTTCGATATCCTTACCAGCTGTTTTTAGTCCTTGATACTTGGCCATATTTTGCGATGTTTGCATGTAGAATTGATTGATTCGCATAAATTCAACATCGGAAGAACCACCTGTAGTCTCCTGAGCACTACGAATATCTGTAAAAGGTGTCAACCAAGCATAAATCATATGAGCTAAAGTGGCATGTTGAACACCAACCGTAACGAATTGATAGGCACCAGCTTCCTTATCTTCTGTGTCATTTACTTTAAGGACTTGGCGAATATCTTCCGAACCACCTGGAACCTCTATATAATAAGGCAAGGGCACTACAAATGCCAAGAAAGTCACAATCAAGGCCGCAATGACGTATAAGGGCCATCTAATCTTTTTTTTCATTTCTTATTTCCTCCAAAATACTCTCGGGAACATAGCAGGCAATATCCTGACCAAACTTCAAAAGCTCTCTAACGCCTGATGAACTGATATAGAGATGTTCAGGTCGACTATGTAAATAAATAGTCTCTATATCAGGAGACAGCTGATGGTTGTAGTAATCAAAACTGGCTTCGTATTGCAAATCCGACGCATTTCTCAAGCCTCGCACTAGGCAAGTAGCCCCCAGTCTTTTTGCGACATCGACCACCAATTCATCATGAGAAGACACGACTTTAACATTTCCCAAATGTTTCACAGCCTTTTCTAACCCCCGTTTACGATTTTCGATAGGAAGAAATCCTTGTTTGTGGGGATTAAAAAAAATACCGACATAGAGCTTATCAAAGAGTCTGCTCGCCCGTTCAATCATATCCAGATGCCCATTTGTCATCGGATCAAATGAGCCTGTGAATAAGCCAATCTTATCTGACATAGACTGTCACCTTACTAATTCCATAAATCTTTTCCTTCCAGATACCCAGACAGGCAATCTCTTCTGGAAGTTCAACGGCCTTATCCGTCTCGCACACAACCATAACATCTTCAGAAAAAAGCTCTCTCTCAGCCATTTTTTCAATATCTGCTACGATTTGTTCCTTGGCATAGGGAGGGTCTAAGAAAACGAGGTCAAATTCCCCAGATACCTGTTCCAATGCCCTCTCTGCATCCATCTTGAGGAGTTGAAATTTTCCAACTTCCTTGGTCATCTGGATATTTTCAGCCACGATGGTCTGAGCCTTACGGTCTCGCTCCACCAAAACAGCACTGGACATGCCACGCGATACTGCTTCGATAGATAAACCACCACTACCTGCATAAAGGTCCAAGACTCGTCCCCCTTCAAAGTAGGGACCAATCATGTTAAAAATGGCTCCCCTAACCTTATCCGAAGTAGGTCTTGTTGTCTTGCCTTCTAGTGTCTTGAGGGGACGTCCCCCATAGATTCCTGATACGATTTTCATACTGTTTATTATACCAAATTATAGACAAAAAGAGAAAGAAAACCGAACCTTGCGGTTCGATTCTCTACAAAATATTTTCGTAAGTATCGCGGACTTCTTGAGGCCAAACACTTGTTTGCACTTCTCCGATGTGTCTCTTGCGAAGTAGGAACATGGCCATACGAGATTGTCCAATTCCTCCACCGATTGTCAATGGGAATAGGCCATTCAACAAAGACTTGTGCCATTCCAATTCCAAGCGGTCTTCATCACCTGTAATTTCCACCTGACGTCTAAGAGTTTCTTCATCTACACGAATTCCCATAGAAGACAACTCAAAGGCTCCACCTAAAGACTCATTCCAGACAAGAATATCACCATTTAGACCCTTGTAGCCATTCTCAGACTCGCTTGTCCAGTCATCATAGTCTGGTGCACGTCCATCGTGCGGTTTACCATCTGGCAACTCGCCACCGATACCAATCAAAAAGACGGCTCCAAATTCTTTACAAATCGCATTTTCACGTTCTTTAGGTGTCAAGTCTGGGTAGCGTTCTACCAATTCTTCTGTATGGATAAAGGTGATTTGTTTTGGCAAGATAGACTCGATGTCATAGCGAGCTTCAACAGCTAGCTCAGTCAGGCGAATAGCCTTATAAATCTTCTCAACTGTTTCTTTTAGATAAACGATGTTACGCTTACCATTTGGGATAACCTTCTCCCAGTCCCACTGGTCAACATAAACAGAGTGGGTTGCATCCAAGGAATCCTCATCTGGACGAAGGGCTTTCATGTGGACAAAGAGACCCTCTCCTTCACCAAAGCCAAAACGAGCCAAGGTGTGGCGTTTCCATTTAGCAAGTGAGTGCACCACTTCATAAGTAGCATCAGGGATTTGGAGAACCTTGACCGATACTGGATTTTCCACACCAGACAGGTTGTCCTGCATTCCGTCACCGACCTTACTCAAGATAGGACCTTGAACTTCGACAACTTCTAGCTTATCTTTCAAATACTGGGTAAAAGTGTTTTTGACAAAGGAAATTTCTTCTTGTTGATGGATAAAACTTTTCTTCATAGACAACTCCTCAAAAATTTAATAAACATATTATACACCTATTTCCAAGAAAAGAAAAGAGAAAATTTTAAAAAAATCAGTGTCACTCAAAACACTGATTTCATAGACCTTTTAGTCATTGCGACCAAAGATACGTAGAATACTTAGGAAAAGATTGATAAAATCAAGATAGATGCTGAGAGCCATTGACACCACCCAGCCTGTCGCTACACGACCTTGTGATTGTTCATAGGCGAGGCGAATCTTTTGGTTATCCCAAGCAATCAACCCTGAAAAAACCAAAACCATGGCTACGCTAATCATATAATCAAAGAAACCACTAGACAAGAAAATATTGACTATCATAGCAATAATCAAACCGATCAGAGCCGCCATCATAGCTCGACCAAGACCGCTCAAATCTTTCTTGGTGAAGATACCAACTGCAGCCATGACAAAGAAGAGAAGGGAGCTCGATACAAAGGCAGATAAAACTGTACCCGGAGTATAGAAGGCTACCACAAAACTAAGGGTAAAACCGTTTAAAACAGAGTATAGCAAAAATACTGGAAGAGCAGCTGGACTATTTCTTGAAGCCATGCTACTGGCAACGAAAACCAAGGCCAATTCTGCAAAGGTTGCAATGGTCAACCAGAGACGCCCCTGCATCAAAAAGTAAACCAACTGAGACTGAAAGACCGTCAACATAAGGCCTGATACCAAAGCAGATAGTCCGATTCCCAGACCAACAAAGGCATATACCTTAGCGTAAAATTGATTGAGACCTACACGGTCATGTATAATAGTGTGATTCATCTTTTCTCCTTTTCTATGAACATCTTTCCTTGATTATAACAAAAAAAGTTAAAATTAGCTTAAATGGAAAATCAAAATACCAGCTGCAATGGCAACATTCAAACTCTCCGCCTGCCCCTTCATGCTAATATGGACCAACTGGTCTGCACTTTCAGCCATAAGGGGACTAATTCCTTGGCTCTCATTTCCCATGACTAGTACAAAATTTTCTATAGGAGGCAGTTCTCTGTAATCAACAGAATCTTTAGATAGGGTTGTAGCTAGCACAGGGATAGCTGCCTCTTTGGTTTCCTTAAGGAGCGCTTGGCTAGTCATCCGGTAAATAGGCAGATGAAAATGACTGCCTTGCATGGAACGTAAGGTCTTGAGACTGTAGATATCTGCCGATTTATCTGAAACAATCACTCCTGTAAAGCCTGCTGCATCCGCAGTTCGAATGATGGTTCCTACATTACCAGGATCTTGCACATCTTCCAAAAACAAGAACTTGCCCTGACTAAAGTCAGCTTGTCCTACTTCTTCTTTTTGAACCACCGCAACGATTCCCTGTGGAGTCTGAGAATCCGCCAAATCTAGTAAAATATCCTCTGACACCCAGATAGTTTGCGGAAAAGCAGCTAACTGATTTCGGTAACTTTCTAGGGCAAAGATTTTCTCAATCGTCACTCCAGCTTGGACAGCTTCTTCAAACAAGTGCCAGCCTTCAATCAAATAGGCAGACTTGCGGTATTTTTTTTGGTGTAATTTCTTAGCATTTTTTACCACAGAATTGGCTTTTGAGGTTATAATAGTCATAGAAATATTATAACACAATCAAAGGGGTTTGGTATGCAAAAGGTTAGAATGATTGCCCAAGGTAGGGTGCAGGGAGTCGGCTTTCGTTGGGGTGTTTATAGCCTGGCCCTTGAAATCGGTGGCATCACAGGTCGGGTATGGAATAACGACGATGGCACAGTGGAAATCTTAGCCCAAGCAGACTCATCTGCTATCATGGCAAAATTTATCCAAGAAATCCGAAAAGGACCGACACCTTTTTCAAAAGTAAGCTACTTAGATGTCAAACTAAGCAACTTTCCTCCCTACTCTGACTTTAAAATCGCAAATTAGGTCTCCAGAACTATTGTATATTTTGTAAAAAAACAGTAGAATAGAAAGGTATAATTTTTAAAGAAGGAATAAAAACAGTGAAATCTATTAAACGTTTTGCATTCTCGGCTATGGGAGTGGCTATGTTGCTTGTCTTAACTGGCTGTGTCAATGTCGATAAAACCACAGGTCAGCCGACAGGATTTATTTGGAATACGATCGGAGCGCCTATGGCTGAAGCTATCAAGTACTTCGCTACTGATCAAGGTCTAGGCTTTGGTGTCGCTATCATCATCGTAACCATTATCGTGCGCTTGATTATCTTGCCACTTGGTATCTACCAATCATGGAAGGCAACGCTTCACTCTGAAAAGATGAATGCCCTCAAGCACGTCCTTGAGCCACACCAAACTCGTCTCAAAGAAGCAACTACTCAAGAAGAAAAACTCGAAGCCCAACAAGCTCTCTTTGCCGCTCAAAAAGAGCATGGCATCAGCATGTTTGGTGGTGTAGGATGTTTCCCTATCCTCCTTCAAATGCCTTTCTTCTCTGCTATCTACTTTGCTGCCCAACATACTGAAGGTGTTGCTCAAGCAAGCTACCTAGGAATTCCTCTAGGTTCTCCAAGTATGATTTTGGTTGCCTTCGCTGGTGTCCTTTACTATCTTCAATCGCTCCTTTCACTTCACGGAGTAGAAGATGAAATGCAAAGAGAACAAATTAAAAAAATGATTTACATGAGCCCACTCATGATCGTCGTCTTCTCCCTCTTCTCACCAGCCAGTGTTACACTTTACTGGGTTGTCGGTGGTTTCATGATGATTCTCCAACAGTTTATCGTCAACTATATCGTTCGTCCAAAACTTCGCAAAAAAGTCCGTGAAGAACTAGCCAAGAACCCACCAAAAGCAAGTGCTTTCTCAACACCAAATGGACGAAAAGACGTTACCCCTGAACAACCAACTGCTATCACAAGCAAGAAAAAACACAAAAATCGCAACGCTGGAAAACAACGTTCGAGATAAGAAGAAAGGCTTAGCTGATTTGCTAAGTCTTTTTGCAAGTCAAAAGCCCGATGTTTCCATCAGGCTTCTTTTCTATCCATGTACACGTTTCGTATAGTCTTGGTAACTTTCGGTATCCATGAGTTGTTTAGCGTTCTTAACGCGGTCTGCTGTTGGTGGTTTAACCCCTTCGAGGGAATAGGGAATTCCCAATTCACGCCATTTAAACTCACCCATGGTGTGATAAGGCAGAATTTCAAACTTATCCACATTTTTAAGAGTCTTGACGAACTTACCAAGTTCAATCAAGTCATCATCTCTATCTGTCAATCCTGGAACTAGCACGTGGCGAATCCAGACAGGTTTTCCAATATCTGATAGATACTGGGCACAGGCCAAGATATTTTTATTGGTTTGGCTAGTAACAATCTTGTGCTGTTCTTCGTTGATTTCCTTGATATCTAAGAGAACCAAGTCAGTGACAGCCATGAGTTTGTCAAACTTTTCAAGGTAACGTGGTTTATTACGGAAAGGAAGGGCACAGGTGTCCAAGGTACAGTGGATTCCTTGTTCCTTAGCCTTGGTGAAAAGGGCAATCAGGAAATCAATCTGCAAGAGGGCTTCTCCTCCGCTGACTGTAATCCCGCCCTTATTTCCCCAGAAACCACGGTAGCGCAAGGCTTCTGTCAAGACATCATCTACCGTCCGTTCACGTGATTTATTGGACTCCATAGCCCAAGTATCTGGGTTATGGCAATACTGGCAACGCATGTGACAGCCCTGTAAAAAGACAATAAAGCGAATACCAGGGCCATCTACCGCCCCAAAACTTTCTGTCGAATGCACCATTCCTGTCACTTGTCCATAATCAATTGTTTCTTCAGACATATCGTCACCTTCCTTGAAAACGTTTTATAGTTTTATTATATCACGACTTGAAGGAAAAACAAGATTTTTACCTATTTTTTAGAAAGCAATCTGTTTTTCAATTTCATTTTCAATCTATCATCAGATTATTCTTCAAAATCAAAACCATACAAGGTTGCAAAATAGTCTTCAGGGCGCTCTGCACGGCGGATTTGACGGGCTTTGCCTTCTTCAGTATAAAGGATTTCCGCAGAACGAAGTTTGGCATTGTACTGGTAGCCCATTGAAAAACCGTGGGCACCTGTATCATGAATGACCAGCAAATCACCGATTTCTGTATGAGGCAGTTCGCGATTGACTGCAAATTTATCATTGTTTTCACAGAGTGAGCCAACCACATCTACCGCTTCAGCTGGTCCATCTGGATGGGTCACGTTGCTAATATGATGGTAGGCTCCGTACATAGCTGGACGCATGAGGTTGACTGCTGATGCATCCACACCTAGATAGGTACGGTAGGTTTTCTTCTTATGAGTGACTCTTGTGACTAAAGCACCGTGAGGTGCCAGCATAAAACGACCCAATTCGGTGAAAATCTTGACCTGACCAAGACCTGCTGGCGTAAGAACCTCTTCATACACCTTACGAACTCCCTCACCAATCAAGGCGATATCATTTGGCTCCTGCTCAGGACGATAGTTGACTCCAATACCCCCGGAAAGATTGATAAAGTCTAGTGAAATACCCAGCTTTTCCTTGATTTCAACAGCCAATTCAAAAAGCTGACGCGCCAACTCTGGATAATAGAGATGGGTGACAGTATTGGATGCTAGAAAGGAGTGAATCCCAAAAATCTTGGCTCCTTTTTCCTTCAAGATAGCAAAGGCTTCAAAGAGCTGGTCCTTGGTCATACCAAACTTAGCCTCCCCAGGATTATCCATAATGTCTGTCCCCAGTTCAAAAACGCCTCCAGGATTATAACGACATGAGATGATTTCTGGAATGCCTGCTGCTCGCTCCAAATGTTCAATATCTTCAAAGGCATCCAAGTTAATGATCGCACCCAATTCACGCGCATAGGCATATTCCTTATCTGGCGTATTGTTTGAAGAGAACATAATCTCAGAACCAGGGAAATTCAGTTTATGACTCATCAAAAGTTCTACATAACTAGAGCAGTCCACACCACAGCCTTCCTCTTGGAGAATTTTTAAAATAGCTGGTGTTGGAGTAGCCTTAACTGCAAAATATTCCTTAAAGCCCTTGTTCCACGAAAAGGCTTGGTTGACGGCTCTTGCCTTCTCACGAATTCCCTTCTCATCATATAAGTGAAAGGGAGTTGGGAACTCGGCTACAATCGCTTCTAAGTCTTCTTTATTAATAAATGGTGTTTTCATAAGTTTCCTTCTATTCTATTTGCAAAGAAAGGCTGGGACAACCGTTCCAACCTTTATCCTTTATTCTTCTGTGTCAAAAATATTACCAATCTCAACATCGATGGCTTGGTTCTTGACATCAATATTGGTTACCTTCAAGAGTGACTTGTATTCAAACTGCTTTTCACGTTCTTCTTGGGCATTGTCCGCAAAGACCGCTACACCTGCCAATTCTGAGTCGAATTCGCGCAAGAGACTAATCATCCCATTGACAGTTCCGCCGCCTTTCAAGAAGTCATCCACAATCAAGACACGGCTACCTGCCTTGAGACTCCGTTTTGAAAGGAACATTTTCTCGATACGGTCACCACTTGAACCGGATACATAGTTGACGCTAACCGTTGAACCTTCGGTAATTTTCAGGTCACGGCGCACAATGACAAAAGGGACATTGAGGACATTGGCAACTGCATTTGCAAGTGGCACACCCTTGGTTGCTACTGTCATAACCGCGTCAATTTTTTGATCCATAAAGCTCTTGGCAATAATGCGACCAATATTTTTCAAGATGGCTGGTGTGCTAAGTAAATCAGACAGGTAGATGTAGCCACCTGGCAAGATACGGTCACTTTCTGACAACTTGGCACGCAAGTCTTCAACCATTTCCTTAGCATCATGGTTTGAGATTGATGGTGTAAAGATAACACCTCCGCCAGCCCCAGTCACAGTCTGGATGTGACCGATTTCGATTTCCTCAAAGGCGCGTTTGATAATGACGATATCTTCTGAGATGGATGATTTAGCAGATTCATACTTTTCAGCAAAAGTATTGAGACTAGTTAGTTTATAAGGATGATTAATCAAATAGTTGGAAATGACAACCATCCGATCACTTCTTCTTAATTTCATTTCTATTTCCTATTCCATTTTTATTCAAAAAATCAAAAAGCAAACTAGAAAGCTGGTCACTGGTGGTTCAAAACACTGTTTTGAGATTGTCGATAGAACTGACAAATCCTGTAATATACCTGCATATATACATACGACAAGGCGATACTACCCTAGTTTGAAGAGATTTTCGAAAAGTATTCATTTTTGTCTTTTACTTATTATACCATATTCACAGAAAAAAACGAACATTCTTATTCTAAAAAATGTCCATTTTTCTTAAATTATAAATCTAAACCTGGTTTATAGAAGGAACGATTGTCCATAGCGAAGATTTTATTGGTCATCTCTCCTTTATCCACCAAAGCCAGAGCTGTTGACATCATCATCATGCTGGCATCCAGATTGTCAATCATATGGATAATCTCTGCTTCCATAATGCGTGGACGGACTGGACTTCCATACTCAAGTAAGCCGTGGTGACTGAGAATGACGTGGCGGAGCAAAACGACTTCTTCCTTGGTATCATCAATGCCGAGTTCCATAACCGTCTTGGTAATTTCGCTATCAATCAGAGCGATATGTCCAAGAAGATTGCCTCGCACTGTATACTCAGTCTGTTCTGGTCCCGTCAACTCGATAACTTTGGCCAAGTCATGCAGCATAATTCCCGCATAGAGCAGGCTCTTATTGAGCCGAGGATAAATATTGCTAATGGCATCTGCCAAGCGCACCATGGTCGCCGTATGATAGGCCAAGCCTGTTTCAAAGGCATGGTGGTTGGTCTTGGCTGCTGGATAGGAGTAGAATTCCTTATCATACTTGGTGTAGAGATTTCGGACAATCCGTTGCCAGACAGGATTTTCAATTTTGAAAATCATTTGCGACATGTAGTCACGAATTTCCTTGATATCAACCGGTGGCTTGACCTTGAAATCAGCTGGGTCATTGGGTTCACCAGCTTGCGGCAGGCGGAGAGTGATTTGATTGACCTGTGGAGTGTTGTTATAAACTTCTCGGCGCCCTTTCATGTAGACAACCCTACCTGCGGTAAAGGCCTCAATGTTATGAGGTTGGGCATCCCAGAGCTTCCCCTCAATCTCGCCACTATCATCTTGGAAGGTAAAGGCTAGGTAGTTTTTCCCAGCTCGAGTTTGCCTCAGGTCAGCTGATTTGATTAAGTAAAAACCTTCAAACAGCTCATCTTTTTTCATGTGACTAATCTTCATATTCTTCCTCATTTTCTTGGAAATGGAGTAGATCAAGCGCAGGCTCACCTTCTGACAACTCAATGTGACGGAGCGTCCGCTCGATAGCTGTGGTACGACGGTTTAATAATTCATCAATATTGCCAGAGGCATGTTGGAGATGTTTTTGTGCCTTTACCAGAATACCACCAAACTTGCCAAACTCGGTCTTGACGCTGGCAAGAGTCTTACTGATATGGTCGGCACTCTTTTGGATATTGAGAGTTTTGAATCCAACTGATAGGGAGTTAAGAAGGGCTGATAGGGTACTTGGACCTGCAACAATAATCTGCTCTTCCCGCCTCAAATCATCAAAGAAGACAGGATTGCGGACAATTTCTGAGTAGAGACCTTCTGTCGGGACAAACAAAACTCCAAAATTGGTCGTCCGAGGTGGTGCTATGTACTTGCTCTTAATATCCTTTGCAAAGCGTTTGACGCTGGCTAGGAGCGACTTACGACAGCGTTCGATTTCGTCCTTGTCACCTGCTTCATAGGCTTCTTCTAAGCGATAATAATCTGCCAGTGGAAACTTAGAGTCAATCGGTAAGTAGACATATTCTTGGTCGCCTTGTCCGGGTAACTTGATGGCATACTCCACTCGTTCACTGGAGTTTTCAACTGTTGCGTATTCTCGTTCGTACTGGGCAGGGGTCATGATATCCTCGATGATTTGCCCCAGTTGCAATTCTCCCAGAATCCCTCGTGTCTTGGTTCCAGAGAGAACCTTGTTGAGGGCGCCGACATCGCGGGCAACTGTCTGCATTTCCCCCAGGCCACGATTGACCGACTCCAGTTGTTTGGAAACTGTCTCAAAGGAAGCCTGCAAGCGTGTCTGCAAGGTCTTTTCTAGTTTTTCCTCGACTGTCTGGCGCATTTGTTCCAAACGTTGCTCGTTTGATTCCTGCAAGGCTTGGAGACGTTGGTCGGTCTTATCTCTGGTTTGGAGGAGATTATCTGTCATTTCTTGACGGACTTGCGTCAGACCTTGGTGCAATTCGATTCGCACTTCTTGCAAACGGTCGCTGACAGCTACTTCCAAGTCTTTTTGATCTAACTGCCTGGCTTGTCTGGCTTGTTCAAAACGGTAATCCAACTGGTCTGACAAGTGATCTGCCTGATCCTCCAAGCTCTTGCTGAGATGTTTTTCCTGCTTATCTTGTCTTTGCCAAATCAGAAAGAGGCCAGCTAGGTTGGCAATCAATAATAGAACAAGTAAACTTTCCATCCTACCTCCTGTCCTTACTATGCAGTACAACCACATAGCCAGCTGGGCAAGTCACTGACACTTCCCTATCTATATATTCGTTAGAAGCGTACACTTTTTTAAAGAAAAAATTCTGCTCTGTCAACTCATACTTGGCACCAAGAATAGTCAGCTGACTATCCCGAACCGGCATAAAGGCTAGATAGTCATAGTCCGAGCGAGGTTCTAGCTGACTGGTCCCTTCTGGACAATAGGCAATCAAATTTTGCCCATCCTCAATTTCTATTTGACGCATATAAGGCGCCAACTTGGGGTTGCTAGGAAGAAAAACATTGGCCAGCATATGGTCGATACGACCACCCAAAGCACCGAAAATAGTGACCTGAGCCTGAGGATTTTGCTCAAAGATGGTTAAGAGAGCCAATTCCAAATCGGTATCATCTTTTTCTGGTCGGGCTTGAACAAAATGCTGGGCACGTTTTTGAATCACCTGTCGCTCTTCTGCAGTGACAGAATCAAAATCTCCAACCGCTAGAGCAAGAGGTAGGTTTTCCTCCAAGACCCAGAGCGAGCCCCGATCCACACCAACAAAACCATCAAAGTCCGTCCGATAATGACCACGGTCTCCGCCTGCAAAAACGGCAACCCTAGTCCAGTTGTTTTCTGAGAGTTTGTACTCGCTCATTGACATCTCCCTTAAAGACATAGGATCCTGCTACAAAAACGGTCGCACCAGCTTCTTTGGCTTGAGCAATCGTTTTATCATCAATCCCACCATCCACTTCGATTTCAAAGTTCAAACCTTTTTCCTCACGAAGAGCAACCAACTCACGAACCTTATCCATGGTTTCTGGCAGAAAGGCTTGCCCACCAAAACCTGGATTAACCGTCATGACTAAAACTTGGTCAACTAGATGAAGAACGTGCTTGATGGCTTCAACTGATGTGCCAGGATTGATAACGACTGAAGGCTTAACTCCGAGTGAACGAATTTTTTGGAGGGCGCCATGAATATGAGGCGTTGCTTCCACATGGATGCTGATGATATCCGCTCCCGCACGCGCAAAGTCTTCCAGATGATGCTCAGGGTTTGACACCATCAAGTGGCAATCGAAAACCATCTTACTATGAGGACGAAGGCTCTCGACCACACCTGCACCAAAACTGATTTGCGGTACAAAATGACTGTCCATGATATCGATATGGGCATACTCTGCCCCAGTTGCTTCTAGGCGCTTGATTTCACGTTCAAAGTTGGCATAATCTGCTGCCAGAATTGACGGAGCAATCTTGTATTGAGACATAGGTTTCTCCTTATTTTGGAATTTTTTTGCTGACTTTTTTGTAGGTTTCTCTACGATTTTCAATCTCACTGAGGAATTGCAGGTAGTTGTCAAAACGGAAGGACGCAATGGTACCTTCTTCAACTGCTGGTTTGACAGCACAGGGCGGCTCATGGGTATGGGTACAAGTACGGAACTTGCAGTCTCGACTAACACTAGCAATCTCTGGAAAGGCCTGATTAAGGTCTTCCGCCCTTGATACTTCATAGTCCAAGGATGAAAAGCCTGGTGTATCTGCGATTTTACCCCCATTGAGGTTGTAAAAACTAACAGTTCGAGTGGTATGGCGACCGCGCCCCAGACTGTCTGAGATTTCTCCTGTTTCAAGGTTGAGGTCCGGTGCGATTTTATTGAGAAGAGTTGACTTCCCAACACCTGTCTGCCCCATAAAGACCGTAACCTTGCCTGTTAACAAAGGCAGGAGTTCCTCTTTACTGGTCACAAAGTCATAGCCGATGTCACCATAAGTCTGTTGGTAAAAATCCAGTTCTCCTCTATCTTCCAACAAATCCATTTTGGAAATATAGACGATGGGATGAATACCCTTGTGCTCCAAAAGAACCAAGAAACGATCCAGCAAATTGCTGTTAAAATCAGGTTCCTTGACGGACATGATTACTACAGCTTGGTCAATATTGACAATAGGCGGACGGACCAGACTGTTTTTCCGTTCATGAATCTTGAGGATATAGCCCTCTGAATTTTCCTCCGCAGAGAAATCTACCCAGTCCCCAACGTAAGGGGTATGGCCTTTTTTACGGAAATTCCCACGCGCCCGTGTTTGATAAACCTGGCCATCACTCTCCACATAGTAGAAACCTGCCAAGGCTTTAATAATTTGTCCCTGCATCTTAGAGTCCTTCCCCTTTAAGTGCGTCTGCTAGACCGGCAAATTCTGCCAAGCTGAGAGCTTCCCCACGCACACTTGGTGACAAGCCTGCTTGGTCCAAAGCCTTAGTCAGCTTGTCCTTGACTTCCTCAGTCTTGCCAAAGTAACCTGTCAGGTTATTCCACAAGGTTTTTCGGCGATGGGTGAAACTTGCCTTGGAAATCTTAAAGAAAAAGTTCTCGTCTTCCACTGCTACGGCTGGTTCTGGACGGCGCACCATTTTCAAAATAGCAGAGTCCACGTTTGGCGCTGGCACAAAGACCGTACGAGGCACGATGAAGGCAACCTTGGCAGTCATGTAATACTGAACCGCAATCGACAAGCTACCGTAAGCCTTGGTGTTAGGCTGGGCTGAAATGCGGTCCGCTACTTCTTTCTGCATCATGACCACAAACTCACTAAAAGGAATGCCACTCTCAATCAAGTGCATGAGAATAGGCGTCGTGATGTAGTAAGGCAAATTAGCCACTACCTTGATTGGCAGGTTAGGATTTTTAAAATTTTGGATATGTTGCGCCAAATCAACCTTGAGAATATCTTCGTTAACTACAGTCACATTATCAAAATCACGCAGGGTATCTACCAAAATTGGCACCAAACGGTGGTCAATCTCAAAAGCCATGACTTGGGCTGCACGCTCAGCCAGAAACTCCGTCAAGGCACCAATACCTGGCCCGATTTCGATGACATTGACCTGGTCATCAATTTCAGCCGTATCCACAATTTTTTGAAGGATATTGGTATCCGTCAGGAAATTTTGCCCGAAGGACTTTTTAAAGGTAAAACCGTGACGCTCCAGCACTGCCTTGGTCACACTATAATCTGCAATTCTCATCTATTCTCTTTTCTATTATCTGTTACTACTATTGTAACACATTCCCCTTGTATTTTGGGGGTGAAAATCATACCAAAAAACTATCTTTCCTCATGAAGAAAGATAGTCTTGGAAATCTTTAAAGGGGGACTGAGCGGTTCTCTCGAAACATACGTTCGAAAAAATCAGCTTCTTTATAACTTCGATTTTCAGGTAGGGTCAAATCCACATCCTCCTCCACATCGTCCACTGTCAGTTCAACCGTTTGAGGTAAATTTTTCAAACGATAATGCTTTTGTCTTTGCCCTTCAATGCTAGCAAAATCAAGCAAATAGCCATTCACTCGGATTTGAACTAAAAGAAGATGATTGGTCATGTTTTCCATGATGAGAATATCTTCTAAACCACCTCTGGCACTAGGATAATCAGATACCCTGCGAATACGGATTTTTTCACACATGAGCAAGCTCCCTCATATCAATAATTTCATCGGCCTTATTCCAGACTAGGGGATTATGGGTCGCAATGATGATCATTCGATTTTCATCTTTCAAGCCCACCAATAGATTCATAACCTCCTCTGAATTTTCAGGATCAAGAGCTGCTGTTGGTTCATCTGCCAAAATCAAGGGTGGATTTTTCAAAATAGTCTTCGCAAGGGCAACTCGCTGAGCCTCTCCCCCAGATAAAGTATAGATTTTTTGTTCTAAATCCAAATACCCTAGATTAACTTTTTCTAAAGCCCCCACTTGCCTTTCCAAACGTTCTACTTTTGAGATTTTCTGACCAACAAAACCCAAATCCAAATTTTCTTTGATTGATTGGTTTTCTAAGAGGCCGAAATTTTGAAAGAGATAGCCCATCTGGTCTCGAAAATACTCACGAGTGGGAATGGTTTTTAAATCTTTCCCCTGATAGAGAACCCTTCCTCCATCTATCTTTTCTAGTTTGCCTAAGATATTCAGCAGAGTCGTCTTTCCGCTCCCACTCTTTCCGATTAAGGCATAGACCTTGCCCTTCTCCAGCTTGAGATTCAAACCAGAGAAAATCGCGCGGTCATTAAATTTCTTTTCCAATCCTTGAATATCAATCATCTTATTTTCCTTTCAATACTGCCATGCTACCAGCTTCTTCTTTTTTGTCCTGCCTTACTAAAATCAAGAGGGCGTTAAGCGTAAACAAAGCTACAACTAGAGCGCTAATCAAGCTATCTCCTGTCAAAACACTAGATAAGATTAGACCAAGCAAGAGAACTCCTCCTTGCGCCAGTAAGTACTTGCCATGAAGCTCATAAATTGTCATACCAGAAAGACGTTTAATCATAAGCTCCCGTCTGAACTGCTCAAAATAGAGAAGACTCATGGAATCAAATAACAAGATAGCCGTAGACAGGGTCAAAATCGTCCCAATAAGGAGAGAGTAAAACTCCACCCGTTTGTCATTTAGTACCTTGGCAAAAAATAGCTGGCTTTTTACCAAGTAAGAGACCTTGTGATACAGACCTTGCTCTTTTAGAGCGGTAATGCTGTCTCCATATCGATCTAGTTTCAAGGCACTATTAGCCGTAGTTCCCCACAACATCCCTGCAACAGGTCTTGTTCCAGTCGCTTGTGGCGTTAGAACTACAATAATCGGATCTTTTAAGTACTGGCGTGTCGTCTTGTACCCATCGTTATAGAGGAAGCGTTCCTGTCCTGTTTCTGTAAAATCTAGCCTTAGCTGTGGGAGGTAGTGTTTCTGACTCGTCACTTCTACACTTTCAGATGAAAATCTTTGCAGGTAATCTGTAAACAATCCTTGGTAGTAGGCAGACTGCTCTCGCAAGCTCTCAGGCAAAATCAGCCCAAACTCTCCCTCAGACAAGTTTTGCATCTTATCCATAAACTCTGAAGAAACGGTAATCTTTTCTTCTATCAGATAGCGCGGTGAGACATAGATGACATTCCCTGACGGTGTATAGTCATTGAGACGATTGCCATCTAGGTCCACTTCTGCTCCATCTGAGAAATTGTCAACATTGCTCATAATATAAAAAGAGTCTGTATTGGCTAACCGTTCTTCAGTAAATGTCTGCCACTCACGATTATCCTTACGCATTCCTTCTTCATCGGCAAATGCACTAGACCAACCAAAGGATAGACGGTAACGGTCTGAGGACTGGCTCCATTTATCGCTAGCTTTCTCCATCTCCTGCATTTCACGGTAGTGGGGTAGGAGAGTAGTCGCACTCGAACCGACAACCAATACAGCTAATAGTTGCCCCATCATCATCAATGTCATCATCCGTTTGAGAGGGAGTTTCCCTTTCAATAAATCCACCAGACTATTTTCCTGTAATCCAAGTAGATACACGACACTTAGTAAGGTAGAAATCCCGGCCAAGGTCAATCCATAAAGTAGAAGAGCAATGATGACCAGTTGCACCGTTGCCATAAACAAGGCACCTTGATACCAGAGAATCCCCAATCCCAAAAGACTGGATACCAGCACTGAGCAGATAAGCTGTCTCACATCTTCTAACACTGGTCTGAGAGCCACCCCAAACAAGCTCTCACCAGCGATTAAGCGAATCCCTGCCTGACGAAGGGACTTGATCCGATAAATCAGGGTCAGACTCATAAAAGTCAGCAGAAAAATAGCTAGACTCAGTAGCCCCATTGGGGTAGCAGACAAGAGGACGACCATCGAAAATGCCTCTGTTCTATTCGAGACAACACCATTATAACCAAGTTCTTGCAGGGCGGTCTGTAAGCTCACTCCATCCAAACTTCCTGATACAATCAAGTAAGACCCTAATAAATCACTCGTTTCTGCACTCTCCTTGGAGGAAATGGTCAAACCTTCTGGAAGCTCTCCCTGACCATAAGTGGCATAGGTAAAGCGTGTTTCTCCAGCTTCATTTGGCTCAACAATTCGACGAGCGATGAGACTATTGTGCTCTACCGCCAAGTGACTCAAAGCCTCTGTCAGTTTTTCTCGATCAGCTACTGATTGGTCTAGCCCAGTACCCATCACATCAACAGAGGGATAGTTACCAAATAAAATCTCTTCTCGATGATCAACGGAATTTATCACCATATAAAGCGATACCAATACCATTGAAATCAAAATAAATAAACGTTTCATCACTTCCTCCAAAAAGTTACTTGGTCACTTAGTGAGAAGGCGACCACAGTCACTGCCATGTTAAGAAGTTTATTAAGTTCTTTCTACTAGCAACATCTTCAAATATATTATATCCGTTTTTTCAAGAACTATCAAGGACATCAATGTCCTTAAAATCTAACTCTTTCATATTATTTTTAGCTTATATCTAAAAAAACAGCCCTAAAAACGAACTTTAGAGCTGTTTTGATGCGAGAACAAGGACATTTTTGTCATTGCTTCACGATATTTATAAATATTTTTTTAAATCTTCTTGCCATTGTTTTTCTAACATAGTAACTAAATAAGAATTTTCTATTATATCAGCAAATAGCTTCGATTTCTGATAGAACTGTTCGGCAGATACATAATCATTGTTTATTATTAGAGATAATTTCCACTCCAACATTAATATAATTGGTTTCTTCTGGAAATCTTGTGTTTTTTCCATTATATGATTAAGGCTAAAGATATAAGCTTCTAGTGAATCATAAGACGACAAATTATCCAAACAGGCTAGACCCGAAAACAAAGTGTTACTTAAAGCAAACAGATATTCTGGTGCAATTAATTCCACATGATTTGTCAAACGAACTAAAAACGAATGAATTCTGTTAATTTCTTCAATCTGATTTTGACCTTGTTTTATCTTTGTAAGCACTGTAGCAAAATATAAGTTGATAACTTCTAATTCATTTATCAAAAACAATTCCTTATCATAAATTCTTTTAAAATAATCGTCCAGTACGGTTTCCCCGTATTCTGGTCGTCCGCTTCGAATAACATCTATCGTTGTTCTAGTAGCTCCAAACCATACTTTCTCCTCATTAGGAAGTTGCTCATAAAATAAATCCTCTATCTCTTCCAAACACGCTTCCTTCTTATCGTACTCCTCTTCTTTACCATAGATTGGTTCACGTAAAATCTGGTATTTCAATTCTAAATAAGCAGAAGGAAGAGCTGAAAAATCCGGCAGAAGGCTATAAACTGGAACTCCTAGCCGGCGAGCAATATAGTCTAACTTGAGCAAACTCGGTTGCGAAGCTCCACTTTCAATTCGCGACAGTTGACGAACTGTCAGTTCTTGCTCATCTCCACAAAAATCTGGACGACTAACTCCTTTTTCTATCCGAATCTCTTTAATTTTTTGACCAATTAACATCAGACGCCTCCTCTTCTACCTGCTTCGAAAAATACTGTGAAACTTAAAAAATTGTAACGGTCACATCTTTCCTACTCATAAGATTTCATAGCTTCTTCCACTTCTGCCAAAGTAACCCCAAACAACTCTAGGCGTTTGAGGAGTTGCTTGCCGTTAGAATAGCCGATTCGGAGAGTCTCTCCGAGATATTCTCTACGCTTACGGCTGTCTGCCCCTGCTAGAAAACCAAGGCGAATCAAATCGCTACGACTAATGTCAAACTGACTCTCATGTTCAAATTGTTCTGTCACCTGAGCTAGAGCCGTTTTCAGGTCTTCATAGCTGGCATGCTCAATTCCCAGAGAACGCCCCTTGGTCTTGGACTTGGGAACAGCTTCATCTCGCTTGAGAAAGGCATGCTGAACTGTTGGAATGGCCGTCATAATCATGCGCCGAATCCGTTCCCCATTAAAATCTGGGTCTGTAAAGACAATGACTCCATGGCGTTGGTGTAGACGTTGAATCCGCTCTAGATCCTGGTCATTGATAGCAGAACCTCGTGTCTCATAGGTCTCTACATCGAAGTAACGTTTGAGATTGGCCGTATCATCGCGACCTTCAACTACGATGACTTGGGAAATTTTTTCTTTCATTACTTGCTGTCCAATCCAAAAATTCGCTCTGCATTTGCAGTCGTTGCCGCCGCTAACTCTTCTGCCGTCATCCCACGCAAGGCAGCAATAAAGTCCACCACATAGCGAGTATAGGCTGTTTTGTTTTCGCGGCCACGCTTGGGTACAGGAGCCAAGTAAGGCGCATCCGTCTCCACCAAAAGCTTATCCAAAGGTAACTCTTTAGCTGCTTCTTGGATGTTAGTTGCCTTCTTAAAAGTCACCACTCCTGAGAAGGAAATGGTCATACCAAGCTCGACAAACTTCTCTGCCCACTCAAGCGTCCCTGAAAATGAATGCATGATACCACCTCGAGAGCCAACTCCCTCGCTCTTGATAATCTCATAGGTATCTTCCAGCGCATCACGGGTATGGACAACAAAAGGCAAATCCAAGTCCTTAGATAGCTGAATCTGACGGCGAAAAACCTGCTCCTGCACCTCTTTGGGCGCTGTCATCCAATGATAATCCAAACCAATCTCACCCAAAGCAACTACCTTTGGATGCTTGAGCTTATCAAGCAAGTAGTCTTCAATTTCCTCTGTGTAAGTCCCTGCTTCTGTCGGGTGCCAACCGATAGTCGCATAGAGCTGGTCATACTCATCTACCAACTCCAAGGCACGCTTAATCGTCGGTTTATCAAAACCAACAATATTCATCTGTGTCACACCCATCTCAGCAGCCAAGGCAATTTCTTCTGCCTCACGACCTGCAAATTCTTCTACATTCAAGTGTGTATGTGTATCAAAAATCATCTCTTCTAACCTCGTTTTCTATCTTCTATTATACCAAAAAAGAGGAGGGGCACCCAATTTTTCGGTTTCCCTCCTCTCTTCAATAGAGCTATTCTGCTAGCTTTTCTATCCGATATTGCCCATCTTCTATTCCACAGTTAGAGACAGAAGAGACTGGTTGCATTGATAGAATAGAATATCCCTGTTCAGCTAAAGTGTGTGATTATCTTGGGTTCTCACTTTTCTCATCCATCACTAGGATTGATGACTTCTCAAAATCCCCCTTATAATCTAACTTTAAGTAGAGAATAGAAATTTCTAGCTGTCCTATTTTCTACGTCTAGCCTTTCTTCCTAGCAAAGCAAAACCACTGGTTGCCGCCACTAGACCAAGACTAGCAAGTGCTGCACTTGATGCTGAACCTGTGTTAGGTAATTATTTGCCAGCAGGCACTTTAACAGTTGATTTTTCATCAGTAACTATGTACTACTCTAGATTCAATCTATTATATAAGAATGTTGAGTTACTAGCTCATCCTTCCATTATCTCTTATATTACAAAATACTCCATAATCTCCAGTAGAATAAATCTGGCTAGAGATTATGGAGTTATTTTCAGCCTTAATATCCTATCAAAAAATAATATTAAGATTCATTCAGTTAGATTTAGTTTACCAATTCACCATTAGCATTGACTCTATAGCCGTTTACTGTTGTATTGACTGCAAGCATACCTGATTCATCTACATAGTACCATTTCCCACTAACTTGGAACCATTGGCTAACTTTCATATCGCCATTACTGTTGAGGTAGTACCATGAACCATTGTCTAGTAACCATCCTGTGGCCATTGAACCATTACTATTGAGGTAGTACCATGAGCCATTGTATAGCAACCATCCTGTGGCCATTGAGCCATTACTATTGAGGTAGTACCATGAGCCATTGTCTAGCAACCATCCTGTGGCCATTGAACCATTACTATTGAGGTAGTACCATGAACCATTGTCTAGCAACCATCCTGTGGCCATTGAACCATTACTATTGAGGTAGTACCATGAACCATTGTCTAGCAACCATCCTGTGGCCATTGAACCATTACTATTGAGGTAGTACCATGAGCCATTGTCTAGCAACCATCCTGTGGCCATTGAACCATCAGTATTGTAGAAGTACCACATTCCATTTTCTTTTTTCCAACCTCTCGTCATAGAACTATTACTGTTGAGGTAGTAGAATGAAGAGTTGCCGAATAAGAAACCTGTACCCATTGAACCGCCTGCTGGAGCTGGCATTGAATCTTCCGCTGGT
>NZ_VMKV01000022.1:0-25225 GCF_013276335.1 Streptococcus sp. 2100
TTTTCATTGAGTATAAATGTATATCAATATTTTTTGTTTTTCTTAATAAACGCAATGCAAAAAGAGCCTGTTGCCAAGCTCTTTAGTCTATTATTTCTTCTCAGCGCGAAGAGCTGACAAGATTTGTGTACGGATATCATCCACACCATTTGGCGTATTTGGTAAAAAGATAGTTTGATTTCCTTTAGAGGCAAAGGTGTTCAAGGTATCCAAATACTGGTTGGTCAATAGGATGGACATGATTTGTTCTTCTGTCATGCCAACATTGGCTTCCTTGAGTTCGGTGATAGACTCTGCTAAGCCATCCACAATTGCCTTACGTTGTTGGGCAATCCCCACACCATGAAGGCGGTCTTTTTCTGCTTCGGCTTCAGCTGCAGTGACAATTTTAATCTTATCGGCTTCTGCCAATTCTTGCGCTGCGACCCGTTTGCGTTGCGCCGCATTGATTTCATTCATGGATTGCTTAACTTCTGCATCTGGCTCCACCTTAGTAATCAAGGTTTTCACGATAATGTAGCCGTAAGTGGTCATTTCTTCTGCTACTTGGTGTTGAACTTCAAGGGCAATCTCATCTTTTTTCTCAAACAATTCGTCCAAGGTTAATTTGGGAACAGAAGAGCGAAGAGCATCTTCGATATAAGATTTAATCTGAGATTCTGGACGCATGAGTTTATAGTAGGCATCTGTCACGCTCTGCTCATTGACACGGTACTGAGTCGCTACATTCATCATCACGAACACATTGTCCTTGGTCTTGGTCTCAACCACAATATCACTTTGCAGCAAGCGCAACTGAATGCGTGCTGCAATCGAGTCAATCCCAAAAGGCAAGCGAATATGAATACCGCTGTTGGAAACCTTTTGGTATTTCCCAAAGCGTTCAATAATCGCCACCGACTGCTGACGAACCACATAAACTGTACTCAGTGTGACTATCACCAATAGGAGCACACAAACAATCAGAAAAATCATGAAAAATATTGCCATAATGGAACCTCCACAAGTATTTTTCTAGTATTATATCACATTTAAAGAAGGCTGTGCCGTTTTTACTGCGATTTTTCCTGAAATGTCAATAATTAGAGGTGAGACTGCATTTCAAGTTAGTAATCTCTTTTTTTCACTGCATTAACTTCTATAGAATCTTCATCCATAGTCAGAGAATGACTTGCCTTAACTTTTCTCTCGTGCTATACTATTTATGAAATTAATGAATAGGAGATATTTCATGAAATCAGCAAAAACTACTGTTACAATCCTTTCTGCACTTGCATCTGTCGTCTTATTATCTAGTTGTGCAACAAAGTCTACAGAAACACAGACAAGCAATAAGAGCTCATCTGATAATCAGATTACAATGACATATGACCAACTACGGTCAAGAGAAAATACTATGTCAACCCTTTGGTATCAAAAATCAGCTGAAACCAAAGCCTTGTATCTACAAGGTTATAATGTTGCCACAGATCGTCTAAAGGAATTACTGAAAACAGAATCAGACAAGCCTTATTCAATCATTTTGGACTTAGATGAAACAGTCTTAGATAATAGTCCTTATCAAGTTCAAAATATCAAAGACGGAACAGCATTCACACCTGAAAATTGGGATATTTGGGTTCAAAAAGCTGCAGCAAAAGCCGTCCCAGGAGCCAAGACGTTTCTTCAATTTGCCAATCAAAACGGCATCCAAATTTACTATATTTCTGACCGCTCAGTTAATCAAATAGATGCTACGATTAAAAATC
Organism: Streptococcus sp. 2100; assembly: GCF_013276335.1. Classification (NCBI taxonomy): domain Bacteria; kingdom Bacillati; phylum Bacillota; class Bacilli; order Lactobacillales; family Streptococcaceae; genus Streptococcus; species Streptococcus sp. 2100. The sequence continues at coordinate 1,749 of NZ_VMKV01000022.1, forward strand.
TAGAAAACGAAGGAATCCCTGTACAAGGGCGTGATCACCTCATGCTCTTAGAAAGTGGTGTAAAATCCAAAGAAGGGCGTCGCCAAGCAGTTCAAGAGAAAACTAATCTAGTATTACTATTTGGTGATAACCTCGTAGACTTTGCAGATTTTTCGAAGATTTCTGAATCTGACCGTGATAAACAACTTGAAGAATTGCAAAAAGAATTCGGTGAAAAATTCATCATCTTCCCAAATCCAATGTACGGATCATGGGAAACAGCTGTCTACGCTGGCAATAAATTGGATGCTAAAGGTCAAGTGGAAGAACGCCAAAAGGCTTTGCAAGGTTTTAATAAATAAAACAAATAAGCTGATTCTATATAAACTAAGGTTAACTTACAATCTTCAAAAAGTGGATAGGAAGGAATTCTGATAATCAGAAAACTTTCCTATCCACTTTTTTAATTGATATAACATCAAGCTTTTATACATCTGATACTATACGTTTTTCTGATTTTAAAGACTTTGTCGCCTAGACCCTATATTTCAAGCATTAAGTGACCTTGATGATATAAATTTATTGTGGTATACTATTTTTGTCATCGGTTACCGATTACGTTCCTATGGGTTCGTGAGAGGAGGTGAAACTAATGAGCCTTATCATAGAGCTCGCTCTTACTATTATAGCGGATGTTATAGCTGGAATTATCTTGTATTTCGTCTGCAGATGGCTAGATAGTAAGGGGTAGACCGAGTGACTAGCCTATCAACACCCGTTAAATCGCTAAGATACGTCAAAAAAGCCCTTAACTACGGCAATAGTTAAGGGCTTTGGTGTTCTAATGAACCTTATCAACTAACTACATTTTAGCATATAATCTACAATAGTTCAAGCATTAAGTGACCTTGATGATCTAAATTTAGTGTGGTATAATACTTTTGTCATCGGTTACCGATTACGTTCCTATGGGTTCGTGAGAGGAGGTGAAACTAATGAACCTTATACCAGAGCTTGCTCTTACTATTATAGCGGATGTTATAGCTGGAATTATCTTGTATTTCGTCTGCAAATGGCTAGATGGTAAGAAGTAGACCGAATGACTAGCCTATAAACACCCGTTAAATCGCTAAGATACGTCAAAAAAGCCCTTAACTATGGCAGTAGTTAGGGGCTTTGGTGTTCTAATGAACCTTATACACTAACTACATTCTAGCATATAAGCCCAAATATTTCAAGAGTTTTATTTATTATTTAAAGTTCCTTAGCTCTGAAAGGTATTTGATTTTTCATCAATTCATTTAAAAATACTATACAAATTTCTTTACATTTTCCATAAGTGTGATATAATGAACTCAATAAGATAACTTGTGAAGGATAAACGCTGGGTCCCAGAATGGGGTAGACTGAAAGGTTGAGCATTCCTATGTGCCTGGGGTTATCTTTTTATTTTGATTTTTTAAGGCTCTCTACAAAGTTTAGAGGGTCTTTTTCTATTTCTGTAATGATAAAGTCAACAAATTGCTGTGAATAGGTATAGTGCTCAGACTTACCTATTTTATGGCAATATGCAAATTTCTCGTCAGTTTTTATTGAATAGAAATCAATGATTAAGGTTAGAACATATTGATTGAAACCAGATTTATAATTTAATTTGATATTCTTCTTGTTTAATCGATCATTTACAACTGAGATGATATTCCCGTATGAATATTTGTGAGTCTCTGATGGATCTTTTAAATCTTTTACTATTGCTACTTGAGAGGGAGATTGATTTGCAATTGAGACAACGAAGTCAGCTTCAGACTTTTTCTTTGTGATGTATAGGTTTTGTTTTACACCGATTGCAAATTTATCTGAATTATACTCAGAAACAAGAACATCTATAGCATTTGCTTGCTGAATAAACTTTTCTGCAATTTCCGCTGGGTATTTTAGTCTGATTTGTTCATTTGTCAGAGGCTCATAACTTGCTGATATAGTTAGGAAATTTTGTGCAATGGTCTCAGTGATGTCTCTACCATGAAATCTCTGAAGTTCATTGACATAGTTAAGTACACACGCTTGAAATAGTGGAGCGTACTTTAGTTCGTAATCCTCTGTAATATAATGTGTGCTGATATTTCTAAGCTCAATAATACGCTCCAGATTTAGTCGAATTCGTGTACTATCATCGGAATAAATTTTCTTGATAACATTTTCAAGGCTGAGAGTTCTATCTGGATTATCCTTAAAATAGATTGATAGATTTCTATTTAGCATTTCAGACTTCAACATCAACTCCCAAGCATTACATATGAAAAAACTGAATCCTTCAATACGATATTTGATTGTAGGCTTGTTGTAAATTTCCAGCCCCATAATAAAGGCCTCAACACTTTTATCAACAAGTCGTTGACTTAAATTTTTCATATTTTTCTTCCCTCCAATCTAACTATTAAGCAATCTTTTTAATAAAAACAGTTGCTTTTTATTTTTTTCTTATTCATTTGTCAAATTTGCTGTTTTTACAGTTTAGTTTATAAAGTCGGATTTCCCTTCCTCCATAATTTTCTTTTATAAAACATCAAGCCCTTAACTGACATCTGATTACTAAACAGGTAACTTACGAAAAATACGCAGACATATCAGAATTACAAGAGAATTTCTAATATCACTATATCGCTTCTTTTATTAAAGACTAACTTTTTTGTTAAAATGTTTATACTCAACAAAAATCAAAGAGCAAATTAGAAAACTAGGATTATATATTCCTGTAGAATATACCAAAACACCCCTTAACTATCGCACTAGTTAGGGGCTTTGGTGTTCTAATGAACCTTATCCGATAAAATTATTCTAACATACAGGCCCAGATATTTCAAGAGTTTTATTTATTATTTAAAGTTCCTTAGTTCTGAAAGGTATTTGATTTTTCATCAATTCATTTAAAAATACTATACAAATTTCTTACATTTTCCATAAGTGTGATATAATGGACTCAATAAGATAACTTGTGAAGGATAAACGCTGGGTCCCAGAATGGGGTAGACTGAAAGGTTGAGCATTCCTATGTGCTGGGGGGTATCTTTTTATTTTGATTTTTTAAGGCTCTCTACAAAGTTTAGAGGGTCTTTTTCTATTCCTGTAGAATATACCAAAACACCCCTTAACTATGGCAGTAGTTAGGGGCTTTGGTGTTCTAATGAACCTTATCCGATAAAATTATTCTAACATACAGATCCAGATATTTCAAGAGTTTTATTTATTTTTTAAAGTTCTGGAAAGGTCTATAATGAAGTTAGCCATCTAGTATCAAAAAACCAACTAGCTCCTATGAACTAGTCGGTTTCTAATCAATGTGCCAACATTTCTTGGGCGATTTCTTGGCCAGATAGGTTATCTGGATAGTAGGTTGGCCAGTTGTCCATTTCTTCAAAGAGGGCTTCTTGGCTTGTGCCTCCAAAGAAGATATGGAAATGTTCTGCCTTAACTGGGGCGATATTGTGGTCACTAAACTGAACATACTTGAATTGTCCAGCGTCCGCATCTGTCGCTTCAAAGAGGAAGCGCACACCACGATTACCTTTCTTGTAAGTTAAGATTTTCTTACCAACATACTTATAAGTATATTTCTTGCTTTGTCCACCTTGAATAAATTCCATAGTGTTATCAGTAATGTTAATCTTAGTGACATCTGTCTGATAGCCTTTTGTATAGTAAGCCTTGTACTCAGCCTGGGTCATCTTACCAGTCAACTTAGCCTTGTAGTCAAAGACTTGGTCAAACGTGCCATCTTCAAGGAAAGGATAAACTGATTGCCAATTACCTGCATAGTCACTCAAGGTACGATCCTTGACATCGGCATCCTCAAAGTAACCATTTTGAACTGTCTTGGTATCCTCTGCTTTTTCAGGCTCGATTGCTGGACCTTCTTGGTCTGTTGTTTGTTTCAAAGCCTTGAGGTTTTTCTCCATAACGGAAATGTAGTTTTCGCCAGCCTTGGTATCCTCTTCTGTCAGACTTTCTAAAGGATTGAGAACATCTGTTTTGACACCTGCCTCTTTTGAAAGTGTGTTAGCAAGGGCTTGTGAAGCATTTTCTTCAAAGTAGATATAGGCAATTTTATTTTTCTTGACGTACTCTGTCAATTCTGCCAGACGTGCAGCTGATGGCTCTGCATCTGGAGAGAGACCTGAGATTGCGACTTGTTTGAGTCCATAGTCCAAAGCAAGGTAGTTAAAGGCTGCGTGCTGAGTCACAAAGCTCTTTTGTTTGGCTTGAGACAAACCTTCTGCATAAGCCTTATCCAAGGCTTGTAATTTTTCGATATAGGCAGCAGCATTCTTTTCAAAGGTCTCTTTTTTATCAGGATAATCTGCTGACAAGCTATCACGGATGTGCTCTACAAGTTTAATGGCACGAACTGGTGATAACCAAACATGGGGATCGAACTCATGGTGATGGCCTTCTTCGCCATGGTCATGGTCTCCCTCTTCTTCCTCACCACCTGGCAAAAGCAACATATCACCTGTCGCCTTGATGGTTTTCACTTTTTTCTTATCCAAAGTATCTAGCAATTTAGGAACCCAAGTTTCCATGTTTTCATTTTCATAAACGAAGGTATCTGCATCTTGGATTTTGGCAACTGCCTTGGCAGACGGTTCATATTCATGGGGTTCTGTACCGGCACCGATGAGGAGTTCTACATTAGCAGTATCTCCTGCGACTTGCTTGGTAAATTCATAGACAGGGTAAAAGGTTGTCACGATATTGAGTTTGCCATCTGCCTGTTTTTGATTGGAACAAGCCACTAAAAACAAGGCACATAGACTGGCTAGTAATAAGCTAATTTTTTTCATCTTAGTCTCCTATTTGATAAAACGTCTTACTAAACTAATGAGCAAGAAAACAGTTACAAAAATAATAGTAATACTTGCACTTGCAGGTGTTTCTGCATAGTAGGAAATGTAAAGTCCTGCTACCATTCCCAAAAATCCAATCGCACTGGCAAGCAGCATAACCGATTTAAAGTTTTTCCCCAGACGCAGGGCAATACTAGCTGGCAAGATCATAATGGTCGATACCAGAAGAGCTCCCGCAGCAGGAATCATAAGGGCAATGGCCACCCCCGTCACCATGTTAAAAAGAATGGACATGGTACGAACTGGCAAGCCATCCACAAAGGCCGTATCCTCATCAAAGGTCAAGATATACATCGGACGAAGGAAGAGGAAGGTCAAGATCAAAACAACCGCCGCAATGACAAAGAGGGAAATGACCTGCTCCTCACTAATAGTCACAATCGAACCAAAAAGATACTGGTCCAAACTCATAGAACTGGAGCTTTTGCCCTTGCTCATGACAATCAGAGAAACAGCCAAACCTGTCGACATGAGGATAGCTGTCCCGATTTCCATAAAGCTCTTGTAAACCGTACGGAGATACTCCAGAAAGGCCGCCGCAATCAAGACAATAGCAATAGTTGAAATAGTCGGAGAAATCCCCAAAACCAACCCAAAGGCTACACCTGAAAGAGAGACGTGGCTGAGGGTATCACTCATCAAACTCTGACGACGCAAGATAAGGAAGGTTCCTAATACCGGCGAGAAAAGACTCATGGCAATAACTGCTAGAAAGGCGCGTTGCATAAAGTCATAAGATAATAAACTAAGCATGGCCCACCTCCTGATCATTCTCATGAACGTTGAAACAACGCCATGGCGAGTCTTGGTTACGGACTAGATGAATATTGCGGTCCGCATAGTCCTTAACTTCTTCAGGGTCATGGGTAATCATCAAAACAGCCTTGCCATGATGATGGGCGCTGTGGTGCATGAGTTCGTAAAATTCGTTTTTACTTCCTGCATCCATCCCCGTTGTCGGCTCATCTAGGATAAACACATCTGGATCCGAAGCAAACATACGCGCAATCACCGCTCGCTGCTTCTGTCCCCCAGATAGAGATCCCAAGCGTTTGTCTCGGTGTTCCCACATACCAACTGAGTCCAGACTAGCCTTGATATGCTCCTCATCATGAGCATTCAAGCGACGGAACCAGCCTTTTCGCGGATAGCGACCCGACTTGACAAATTCATAAACCGTACTTGGAAAACCTGCATTAAAACTGGCAATCTGTTGAGGAAGGTAAGCTATTCTCAATTTCTTACCCTGCGTATTTGTCTTTGAAATGGTCACCCTACCAATGCGTGGTTGGAGAATTCCAAGACTGGCCTTGATCAGTGTCGTCTTAGCTGCCCCATTTTCCCCAGTCAAGGTAACAAATTCCCCACTATCAACACTATAATTGATATGTTCAAGAACGGGTTCCTTATCATAATAGAAGGATAAATCCTCTACCGTAATGTATCTCATTATTTGATTTCTCCTACTAAAGCAGTCAAAAACCGCTGAATCACTTTTTGTTCATTTGGAGTAAACTGAGTCGCCACTTGTTCATAGGTTAAAAGCGTATGCTCATGGTGATGATGGTGCTCCTCAGCGATTGGACGAGCCAAATCAGTCAACTGATAAAAAATCACACGCGCATCCTTAGGATCTTTAGATGTTTCCAACATCCCTTCCTTGACCAAAGACTTAATGGCCTTGGTAACTGCCGCCTGACTGACATTGAGACGACGGGCCAATTCTGAATTTGTTAAAGATTCCTCTGACAAAAGCATGAGAATATGCTCCTGGGTATTGGTCAGGGCCACCTCGCTAGTGCAATGACCTATTAGGATTTCATGCTGATTTTCTGCCTGCAAAATCACCTCATTCAAAAAAGCATCGATATCCTTTGCTAGCTGTCTCATATCTGACTCCTTTCCTTTTAGACTTCTCTTTTTTAAGAGAAAAATACTATTCTTTGACATTTTATTTACCAGTTAATTATATCACAAGCAAAAAAAGAGTCAAGAAAAAACGTGAAAATAGGCTTCATTCTTGAACTCTTCTATATTATGATCTATTGAAATTCCTTGATATCTCCATCATAAGTCGCCCAGTCTTTGCTGAAAAAGCGCTCATTCAGATGGTAAGTCGGAGCTGGTGTGGGATTGGATAGGAAAGGATCAACTGCCTTGTCAAAAGCCAACCAACCCAACCAACCAAGGTGAATGGTGTCTTTCATAAAGAAAGGCTCCCCGCCGTCCTTAGAAAAATCTGCTATATTGGTAAAACCTTGACTCTCTAACTGGTAGCGAATCTTCTGCACCGTTTGTTGGTACATATCCTCTCGTAGACCAGCGTAGGCCATCCATTTTTTATTAACAGGTGGAATGATAAAAATCGGGTTTACCTTAGATTTAGAAAACTGGGTTAACACCAACTGCAGGTCATTATACTCCGGTGATTTAAGGTAGGTAAAGTTTTTCTGAGAATCCTTTAATTTCTTCAAATCCTTCTTGATCTGCTTATTATAGAAATTATTCTCCATTCCCAGATCATTATTGGAAGTATTTTTTTCAGCATCTGCTTTGACAACATCTTCTATGGCTTGATAAGAAAACTGGTCTGGCAAGGTCTTTAAATACTTAACTACATGCTTATCATAATTGACATAGCCTCTAACTGAAAACTGACCAAAAAAGGAAGCTTGGCGTTCATTAAACCGAGCCAATAATTCAATCATTTCATTGTCTGCCGTCGACAATTCTTCTTTGCTTGCCAACTTCTGAACCAGATCCTTCATAGCTACGTTTGGGAACTGCTGCAGTAAGCGAGTCGCTGCATATTGACTAGCCTGATCTCCAGATTGATGTTCCAGAAAACTGGTCAACTGGTCTCCATTAAAATACTGCTGAAAGGCTGCTGGCTCATAGCCATTTTTACTGAACCACTGAGGTGATATAACATACACAACTTGTTTATTCTCCAGCTGTGGCAACATCTGTTGCATTCCAAAATACTGGTTAAGCGATGCAGCTCCCCTCTGTCCTAAAAGATACGGACGGTAGGAGCGATTGTATTTCTCAGCTAATACCGCAGGATGAGCACCGTCAAAACGAAGCCATTCACTAGAGCCAAAGAAGGGAACAAAACGCATATTTGGATCAGATAGTGCTCTGACTTTTTGACTTCGCTCCTTAAAACTATCGATAGTAGTAGCCACTGCTGAACGCTTTTCAGCTCCTAGATTATGACGCATCTCAGTAGGATAAAAGAAAATGAGCAGAAAAACCAACAAACCAGCTATCAAGACCGGTCCGAAGATCATCCATAAACGTTTAAGCATTTTGTAGCTCCACAATACCAGCTATGATTTTATTAGCTGTATTCCAGTCATCGCGACCAAACTCTGTTACAGGGACACGAATGTCAAAACGGTTTTCAATCTCCACAATCAACTCAACCGTTCCCATACTATCCAAGACACCTGCATCAAAAAGATCTTCATCCATCATGTCAGAAACATCTTCCATAAACAACTCATCAATAATTTCGATAACTTCTGATTTGATATCCATATTTTATTTCCTTTTATTTTTTAAACCATAGATCATTCAAGAATCCAGAAAAGATTAAGAATGACAGCATGACGACATGGAAGGTGACAACCATGCCAAGCAACCGAATCCAGCGATTCTCAGGTAGAGCAGCTTTCCCTGCTTTTTTCCGTTCCTTATTGAGCGTTTTTTTCTTGCGAACCCAAGCGTCATTGATGACCAAGCCTAATCCATGAAAGAGTCCATAGGCGATATAGTACCAAGTCACTCCATGCCAAAATCCCATAATCAGCATATTTACAATGTAGGCCACACTTGAGGTTACATTGCGATTTTTAAAGACCTTCTTTCTGGTTAACACCATGACCATTCGCATAAAGACAAAGTCACGAAACCAGAAAGACAGACTCATATGCCAGCGATTCCAAAACTCCTTCAAATCCCTTGATAAAAAAGGTTTGTTAAAGTTGATAGGGCTACGAATTCCCATCAAATTTGAAATGGCTAAGGCAAACATAGAATAACCTGCAAAGTCAAAGAAGAGTTCCAGACCAAAGGTATACATAACTGCCAAGGCATAGAGGTTAAAGAAGCCACCTGACTGCAAGGCTAAATTCTTCAAAGGAGGCAACAAGGTCTCTCCTAAAACATGAGCTAGGATAAACTTGTACAAAAAGCCCCACATGATATAGCGAACAGATTCATCCAGCATATCCATCAATTCATCCCGCTCAGGAATGGTCTGATAATTTTCATTAAAACGCTTAAAGCGATCGATTGGACCACTTGAAAAGGTCGGCATGAAGAGAAGAAAACGGAGGAATTCCCCGAGGGTAAAATCCTTAATCACTCCATCTCTCAGCTCGATGATAATCCCAACCGAACGAAAGGTCAGGTAAGAAATTCCCAAAAAGCCAAGCAGAGACTGCGTTCCATTGATAGCCGGCTGCACCTTGACAAAGATAATCGGAAGGAGGGACAGAAAACTAACTAGGTAGAAGATCCACTTGCCATCCTTGCTTTTTCGATAATGCTTGTAGAAAAGCAGGAGCAATATCTCCCAGCAAAGGTAAATACCCAAGGCAGCTAGTTGATTGGTCTTCCCACCTACCAACATGGTGACGATAAAGAAGAGGCTAACCAGCACTTCATACCAGGCAAAGCGTTTCTTGAAAAAGAGGCCGATAAAGATGGGCAAGGTTGCAGCAATCACATAGACAAAATACTGAGGATTGCCATATGGCTCTAAATGAGGAAGCTGTTGAAAGAACTCCATCATCTCTTGTTCACCTCGTTAATCAATCCTTTGATGTCAATCTTTCCATTTGGAGTCAGTGGCAAACTATCTCGATAAAGGAATTTAGACGGTATCATGTAGGACATCATGATATCTGTTAAATCTTCCTTGATAGCCTTGGTAATATCAATATCTCGCTCAAACTGCTCACGAACACCGTCTTTCAAGATGACATAGGCCAATAGATTTTGCACCTTGTGGTCTTTATTATAACGTGGGACAGCGACAGCAGAATCGATAAAGCAAGACTTGTTGAGGTTTTGAGAGACATCTTCTAACTCAATGCGGTAACCGTTGAACTTAATCTGGAAGTCCATGCGTCCGCCGTAAAGAAGCAAGCCCTCATCTGTCATGGTTCCTACATCTCCAGTATGATAGGCTGGCAGACCTTCAAACTCAAAGAAGGCTTCCGCTGTTTTTTCAGTATTGTTCATATAACCTTTTGAAACGGCTGGTCCAGAAACAATGATTTCTCCCTGTTCGCCATTTGGCAATTTATTGCCTTCCTCGTCAATGATAAAGGTTGGAGAATCAGCCTTGGTATAGCCGATTGGTAGACGTTTGAGAGTCGCTAGCATCTCATCTGTCACGGCAACTGCTGACAGGGCCACTGTCGCTTCTGTTGGGCCGTAAGCATTGATAATACGGGCATTTGGGAAACGCTTGCGCAGTTTTTGAGCTGTTTTAACCGTCAATTCTTCGCCATCAAAGTAGAAATGCGTGATACCAGGCATTTTCTCACTATTGAAGTCTTCAGACAACATGGCCATATCTGCAAAAGAAGGCGTTGAAGTCCAGATAGCGATTGGTAATGAAAAGATGGTCGCAAAGAGTTGCTTAAAATCCTGAGTAATAGCTGAAGGAAGAGCGAAAAGCGTACCACCTAGTGCCAAGGTCGGAGCCCAGTACATGACAGACAGGTCAAAAGAATAAGGTGGCTGAGCCAGCATTTGCGGACGACTTGGCGTCGCAAATTCCTTATCCGTAATCATCCAATTGGTAAAGCTGAGGAGGTTATCATGGGAAATCTGCACTCCCTTTGGCTTACCAGTCGTACCAGAAGTAAAGATAATGTAGTAGTTATCATCGCCCTTGACTGGATGCGTGATTTCATAGTTATTCCCTTGAGCAAAGGCTTCTTGAACCTGAGCTAGAGTCATCATCGGTGTAGAAACCTGCTCCAATGGAAAGTCTGAGTTGGCAATAATCAAGCTTGGCTCTGCCACTTCTAAAATATCCGAAACTCGCTCCAAGGCCGAATGGCTATCAATTGGAATGTAGGCATGACCTGATTTAGTCAAGGCTACAAAAGTTGCCAACATTTCATATTCTTGGCCTCCAAAAACGACCACAGGAGACTTCTCAGGCAAGCCTAGTTGGTCAATGGCTGTAGCTAAACTATCCGAATCAGCCTTCAAATCTCCATAAGTGTGTTCCTGCCCCAAAACATTGTAAACAGGATAGTTAGGCTGTGTCTGAGCAAAATGCTCAATGGTTTCAATCATATCTGCTATTGGTTTATTTGACACAATAGGGATTCTCCTTCAAGTTAAAATTCATTATAGATAAAGCTTCCTTGACCCTGGCCAAGATAGCTAAAGAAGTAAAGCAGCCCTAGAAAGATAAGAAAATACAAGGCTGTCCGACCAAGAAAGAGGTACAATTCTTTTCTCTGTTTCATCAAGAAAAACCATTCATTTCTGTAATTTTTCGCTAAAATAAGAGTGATTCTTACTAGCTTATTTTTCTACCATTGTACCACTTTATATAGTATTTTTTCAATTGTTTACCGTATGTTTTCAATAGATTTCAGTTTATTTTAAGGATTATGCGGTTTTTCTATGTATATTTTAAAAGAAAAGAACCCGAGATTTTCATCTCAAGCTCTATCAACATAGTTGTTTTCCAAATTAGAAAAGTGAGAATACAAGAACGGCCAAGGCTGCACCAATAACAGGTCCCACAACAGGAATCCAGGCATAAGACCAGTCTCCGTCTCCCTTGTTTGAAATTGGAAGGATACTGTGCATGATACGAGGTCCAAGGTCACGCGCAGGGTTCAAGGCATAACCTGTTGTCCCACCTAGTGATAGACCGATACCAACAATCAAAGTGCCCACTGCAAAGGTTCCGATACCTGCCTGAAAATCGTAAAGACCCAAAGCAAAGATTGTCAACACCAAAACAAAGGTTCCAAGGATTTCACTAATCAAGTTTGATACAGTATCTTTGATAGCTGGACCAGTGCTGAAGGTTGCCAGGATATTGCCTGCATTTTCTTCTGCCTCATAATGCGGTTTGAATTGCAACCAAACCAAAATCTGACCGAGCATAGCCCCTGCAAACTGAGCTAGGATATAAGGAAAAACGGATGCCCAAGGTAAGCCACCTTTTAAGGCCACACCAATGGTCACAGCTGGGTTTAAATGAGCTGGACTGAGCTTGCCAGATACAAAGACTGCAACCGCAACTGCAATCCCCCAACCCATAGTAATCACAATCCAACCTGAGCTGTTGCTCTTAGTTTTAGGAAGAACCACACCTGCAACAACACCATTTCCTAGAAGAATCAGGATTAAAGTACCCAAAAATTCTCCAAATAATTCATTCATCATCTTTCTGTCTCCATTAAAAATAAGGGGCGGGCGACAAGGAGTTCTGCCCTCCACCTCTTTTATTTTTTCTTAATTTTTTAATTCTGCTAAATCGTTGTTAGCAAGAGCTGCTTCGACATCCGCACGGTAGGCTGCTTTTTCATCTTCTGACCAGTCATAGAAGCGTCCCATTTCATCCAAAACTGGCTCAACGATGCTATCCAAACTATCACGCATAAAGAGCATATGGTTGGTACGACGAAGAAGGAAGTCAACTGGGCTCAGAGCCAACTCGTTGCGCATTGCATAGTGAAGTGACAAAGTATCCGCCAAGCTAAGTCCTGGCGCTTGTTCCAAGCTGTGAGCAAGGGCAAAGACTTTCGGTGCATTTGATCCGTAGAGATTTGCGAGATAGTGGGCTTCCTTGCTATCCAAACCACGTGACACTCCAAGTTGCGCAAAGGCTTCGATTTCTGAGTCCACATTTGCTGGGTTCAATTCCCCACCTGAAACAGGGTAAGTCTTAGAGTTGATCAGTTTAAAGCTGCGGTCAAATTCTGCTTTGAGGATATCAACCACGCGCTCCATAGCACCTTCAGCCATCTTACGGTAGTCTGTGATTTTACCACCAGCAAGGGTCAAGAGACCATTGTCATCACGGTCCAAGCTCGAACCACGTGAAACTGCAGATGGATCCAAATGTTTCTCAGAGGTACTGCTTTCAAGCTTGCTGACAGCAGACTCAACATCTTCACGAGTTTTTTCTTTAGAGAGATAAGATTCAACAGTCGCAATCAAGTTGTCAAAGCTTTCATCACTGATGGTTCCGTTATTTCCTCCATTGTAGTCTGAAGCGCTATTACCTGCGATCAATGGACGAAGACCTGCCCAGCTACTTTCGATATCATCAATGGTGATGTTGGCTTCTGGGAAGCGGTTGTTGACAATACCAAGTAGATAATTTACATCTTCCTGCGTCACTTTTGGATGTTCCAAATCGCCTGTGTAGTCTGTATCGGTTGTACCAAAGTAAGTCTTGTTTTCACGTGGGAGAACAAAGACCATACGACCGTCACCCAAACCTGTGTCAAAGTAAACTGGCTGTGAAACCTTGATCTTGCTTGAATCCACTACCAAGTGAACTCCCTTAGTTGGACGCATTTGTGAGAATTGGGTTCCCTTATTAGACAAATTGCGTACCTTATCGCTCCAAGGACCTGTTGTATTGATAACCAGACGAGCCTTGATTTCAAAGACTTGGTCTGTCAAGAGATCACGGGCTACAACACCTGTAATCTTGCCACTTTCGTCAAAGAGGAAGCCTTCTGCTTTAACGTGGTTGGCAATGAGGGCACCGTCTTGGTTGGCACGTTTGATGTTTTCAATCACGAGACGCGCATCGTTGTTACGGAAGTCAAGGTAAACCCCACCTCCTACCAAACCTTCTTTCTTCAAGTTTGGCTGGCGTTCCAAGACTTCTTCCTTGCTCAAAACCTTGTTGGCAGCTGGTGTATTGTTGACACCTGCCAAGAGGTCGTAAAGATCCATAGCTACTTTAAGACGGAAGAGGCTAAAGGTTGCTCCATCTTCATCGTAAACTGGCAAGAGCATTGGGTCTGGTTTCGGAATGTGTGGAGCGATTTGTTGAACTACAGCACGTTCAGAAACAGTGTCTGATACCACTTCTACGTCAAATTGCTTAAGATAACGAAGACCTCCGTGAACCAATTTAGTTGAACGGCTGGATGTTCCTTCTGCGAAGTCTTGCATTTCAATCAAACCAGTCTCAAGACCGCTAGCTGCCGCCTGCAAGGCTACACCAGCCCCTGTGATTCCTCCACCGATAATCAAGAGATCCAGGGTGCGTTCCTGCATTTTTTTAATTGATAATTCACGTGTTTTCTTTGAAAATTCCATATTTACACACTTTCTAAATAAATCGCTTTATTCTGCCAGTATTAGTCGTCTACTTCCGCAAAGACTTGGGTTGCTTTTACAGCTTTCTTCCAGCCCTTGTAGAGTTGTTCCTTGCGCGATTCGTTCATAGATGGTTCAAAGAGTTCTCCTGTCTCGTTCAAGAGTTTCAACTCATCCAAATTCTTCCAGTAGCCTACTGACAAACCTGCTAGGAAGGCTGCCCCTAGAGCTGTTGTTTCCAAGTTTTTAGCGCGTGCAATGTCGATTCCCAAGATGTCAGCTTGGAACTGCATGAGGAAGTTGTTCATAGCTGCACCACCGTCTACTTTCAAGACTTGGATAGCTGTCTGCGCATCCACTTGCATGGTGTCGATGATGTCACGCACTTGATAAGCGATAGATTGCAAAGTCGCCTTGATAAAGTCTTCTTTACTTGTTCCACGAGTCAATCCAAAGACAGAACCGCGAGCGTTTTGGTTCCAGTATGGAGCACCTAGACCTGTAAAGGCTGGAACGACATAAACTTCATCATCATTGTGAGAATCACGAGCATATTTTTCAGATTCTGGTGAATTTTCTACCATGCGAAGACCGTCACGAAGCCATTGAATAGCACTTCCTGCGATGAAGATAGAACCTTCCAAGGCATAGTAAACCTTGCCGTTGATTCCGTAACCAATGGTTGTCAAGAGGTTGTTTTCAGACAACTGCATTTCTTCACCAGTATTCATGATGATGAAAGATCCTGTTCCATAAGTATTCTTGACCATACCAGGTTCAAAGGCCAACTGTCCAAAGAGGGCTGCTTGTTGGTCCCCAGCCATACCTGAAATTGGGACTTGTCCGCCGTAGAAATGGAATGGCGCTGTCTGACCGTAGATTTCAGAGTTAGAACGAACTTCTGGCAGCATAGCCTTAGGAATGTTGAGAATTTCCAAAATCTCATCATCCCATTTGAGTTCTTTAATGTTATAAAGCATGGTACGAGCTGCATTTGAGTAATCCGTCACGTGAGCCGCACCGTCAGTCAATTTCCAAACCAACCAAGTATCGATAGTACCAAAGAGCAATTCCCCTTTTTCTGCTCGCTCTTGAGCGCCCTCTACATGATCCAAAATCCAACGAACCTTGGTAGCAGAGAAATAAGCATCAATAATCAAACCAGTCTTTTCATGGAATTTTTCCACATAACCTTGGCTTTTCAGCTGTTCAGCCAGAGGAGCTGTCTGACGTGATTGCCAAACGATAGCATTGTAGATAGGAAGTCCTGTTTTCTTATCCCAGACGACCGTTGTTTCACGTTGGTTGGTAATCCCGATTGCCTCAATCTGACTTGGTTTCACACCACTTTCGATGAAAGCTCCAGCAATAACAGACTGGACGGAATTCCAAATTTCATTGGCATTGTGCTCTACCCAACCTGCCTGAGGGAAAATCTGGGTAAACTCTTTTTGACTCGAGCTAACCTTTTCCCCTTTTTTGTTGAAAATGATGGCACGAGAACTTGTAGTTCCCTGGTCAATGGCCATAATGTATTTTTCTTGTGACATGTGCTGTCCTCCTGATAAAGATCTTGAGGTGTTTCCTCTTTACACTTACTAGTATACAAAATAAAGCGCTTTCTTGTTTATCAACTTTTTTTAATTTTTAAAAAAATGTGAGGAGATTGTGTGAATTTCACAAAAAGACCTGGAATAACCAAGCCTTTTAAGTGAATAATAACTGACGAATCGCTACCAAATCCTCCATATCCAAGTCGTTTTTTAAATAATAGACTGGTGTCTGTTCCTTCTTATGAATCGGATTATTGGTAACCAGCAAATCATAATGCCGACTAGGGTCATAAGCTTCAATGGTAATAAAACGATTGTATTCCAAATACCGTTTTAAAATGGCTACCATCCTTGAAAAGACAAGAAAACCAGATGTCAAATCCAGACCAATCCGCATATGCTGACCACCATTTTCAGCCATATATTCGATTAACTGAAGCCATTCCCAGAGAATTTTCTTATCCAAATCCGTCCCCTGCTGAAAGGCAGGTAGAACATGAAAAATCTCCTCTGCTGTTTCTTTAAAATCATGTTCCATCAGCAAATAAGGATGACGATTCTCTAACTGATACTTGTAGCGATCCTGTAAAATATAGCCCTTATAGAGATAGACTTGAGCACAAAGCTGACTGAGTTCATAGGTGACATGGTCCTCTGTATAATCACCCAGCAACTCCTCCTTCTTCATTTCTTGAATCAATTGCGTCAGCAAATCTACCAACTGCCCTCCAAAACCAAGGATATACTCCATAGTATGAAGAGGAAGAATGCGATGAGATAGGAGGAAAGAGAAGAAAATCATCATCTCACCATCTTCAGTCCCTAGAGGAATATGTTGCCCAGCAAAAAAAGACGAGGTCTTTCTCAGCAAACGAAGGTAGAAAATATTGTCAAAATACCCTCGCATTTTCTCTTCTATCACTTGAAACTGACAGGCATTAACCCGAAGACGTTGTTGACTGATGTGAGCCCAGAGGATCAAGTCTAACTTCTGCCCCGAAGACAAGCTTGCACCGCAGATTTCTTCTAAAGTGGCAATCTCCTGTTTTCTCTCTGGTTTCTGCATATGACCTTCCCACTCCTGACTGGACCAGACCTTGCGGAAAAGACAGAAATAGAAATAGCGAATCTGATGTTCTGGGCCTCGCCAACGTCCATTTTGGATGGATAAGTCAAATTCTGACAAAATCTTATTTAAACCAGCCAAATGACGACCAAGCGTAGCCTCGCTAATCACCAATTCTTGAGCCAGCTGATGGGCTAAAAACTGTTGGTGGTAGAGAAGATAAACCAAAATCTGGTATTTAACAGCATTCTCCAAAAACAAGCTCCGGATATCTCTCCCCTTGGTAGCTGCACCGATTGACAGACACAGATTTTCATCTTCTAAGTGAATAGTCAGCTCTAAGCCACTATCCAAAGCCTTGTCATTGAGCAGGGTGACATATTTGGTTAGGGTTGCTTTTGAAAATCCTGTTTCCTCCATTACAGCCTTGACGGTCGTCTGAGACTCTTGTAATAGGAAGGAAAGGATCGAAAATTGGCCAGATTCGGCCTTTTCCATCAAATCTCCTAAATACATTTGTTACCCCTTTCATTTTCTATCTTAAGCATAGCATAAATCTTAGAAATGCTGAAATAATCTGTTTCTCTTTTTATTTTCATGCTGATTCCCTGATCCATTATCCTGAAAATCAGCAAACACACGGCTCCCCCTTTGGGCATTTTTATGCTAAAATAGTAGCTATGGATAAAATTATTAAAACTATATCAGAAAGCGGTGCCTTTCGTGCTTTTGTCCTTGATAGCACAGAAACCGTCCGCACTGCTCAAGAAAAACACCAAACCCAAGCTAGCTCAACTGTAGCACTTGGTCGAACTCTTATCGCCAGCCAGATTCTCGCAGCCAATGAAAAAGGAAATACCAAACTAACAGTGAAGGTACTGGGCTCTAGCTCTCTAGGTGCTATCATCACCGTCGCTGATACCAAAGGGAACGTCAAAGGCTACGTTCAAAATCCTGGTGTTGACATCAAAAAGACTGCAACTGGTGAAGTCCTAGTCGGACCTTTTGTTGGAAATGGTCAATTCCTCGTTATCACAGACTACGGTACTGGAAATCCTTACAACTCTATGACTCCCCTTATCTCTGGAGAAATTGGTGAAGACCTTGCCTTTTACCTGACTGAAAGCCAACAAACACCTTCTGCAGTCGGCCTCAATGTCCTTTTGGACGAAGAAGACAAGGTTAAGGTTGCTGGTGGTTTCCTAGTTCAAGTCTTGCCGGGAGCCAAGGAAGAAGAGATTGCCCGTTTTGAGAAACGCATCCAAGAAATGCCAGCTATCTCGACCCTTCTCGAAAGTGAAGACCATATCGAAGCCCTTCTCAAGGCTATCTACGGTGACGAGGCCTACAAGCGTCTTTCTGAAGAAGAAATCCGTTTCCAATGTGACTGTAGCCATGAGCGCTTTATGAACGCTCTTGCAAGCCTTCCAAGCTCAGACTTGCAGGAAATGAAAGAGGAAGACCACGGGGCAGAAATCACTTGTCAATTCTGCCAAACAACTTACAACTTTGATGAAAACGACCTGGAGGAACTCATTCGTGACAAATCTTAATACACCTTTTATGATTGGCAATGTTGAGATTCCCAATCGTACCGTTTTAGCACCTATGGCAGGTGTCACCAACTCAGCCTTTCGCACCATCGCAAAAGAGCTCGGAGCTGGGCTCGTTGTCATGGAAATGGTCTCTGACAAGGGAATCCAATACAACAACGAAAAAACCCTACACATGCTTCATATCGATGAGGGAGAAAACCCAGTTTCTATCCAACTTTTTGGAAGCGATGAAGACAGCCTAGCACGCGCAGCAGAATTTATCCAAGAAAACACTAAGACCGATATCGTCGATATCAACATGGGCTGCCCAGTTAACAAAATCGTGAAGAACGAAGCTGGCGCTATGTGGCTCAAGGATCCAGACAAGATTTACTCGATCATCAACAAGGTTCAATCTGTCCTTGATATTCCACTTACTGTCAAAATGCGTACCGGCTGGGCCGATCCATCTCTGGCAGTTGAAAATGCCCTCGCTGCTGAAGCAGCAGGTGTTTCTGCCCTCGCCATGCATGGCCGTACCCGTGAACAAATGTATACAGGTCACGCAGACCTTGAGACCCTTCACAAGGTCGCTCAAGCTTTGACCAAGATTCCATTTATCGCCAACGGTGACATCCGTACGGTTCAAGAAGCCAAACAACGCATCGAAGAAGTTGGTGCTGACGCAGTTATGATTGGCCGCGCTGCCATGGGAAATCCCTACCTCTTCAACCAAATCAACCATTACTTTGAAACAGGAGAAATCCTACCTGATTTGACTTTTGAGGACAAGATGAAAATCGCCTACGAGCACTTGAAACGCTTGATTAACCTCAAAGGGGAAAACGTCGCAGTTCGTGAATTCCGAGGACTCGCTCCTCACTACCTCCGTGGAACATCTGGTGCTGCCAAACTCCGTGGAGCCATTTCACAAGCTAGCACCCTAGCAGAGATTGAAGCCCTCTTGCAATTGGATAAGGCTTAAAAGACAAAAACCCGTAACTATCTTAAAGGTTACGGGTTTTTGACTGTAAAAATTCAAATACTAAGGGTTATTATTGACTCAAAGCAACACTGGAAACCTTGCCATCCGCTCCTGTTGTAATTTGGATGATTTTTCCTCCACCAATTTTGGCATTATACTTGCCATCATCAAGAGTATAAGAGTAGCCTCTGATAGAGTAGTTTCCTTTCTTTCCATCAGCAGATTCTACTGTGAATTGACCTCCTGATGAAACTGTGATGGTTTCGCCATTTGCTCCCTTCCAATTGCCCGCTGCAGCTGAGAAATCACCATCTACCATGGTTAAAACACCCTTGTAGCGTTTATTTTGCTCTGCTTGTTTGTCTTGAAGTTTGCGGTCAGTTGTAGGATCATAGCTTGATTGGTTAGACTGGGATTGAGGAGCCTGTTGAGTTGAAGGAGCCTGAGCAGGAGTTTGTTGACTAGCTGCCTGTTGATTAGACACTTCTTGACCTTGTCTTTGCTCTGGTGCAGGTGCCACTTGTGATGGCCTTGCAGTTGCTGAAGATTGATCAGTAGATGCCTTGGCCTTTTCAGATGAAGCTGAAGTTGAGGACTTCTGAGTCTTGCTTTCTTTGCTAGAAGAGGCTGCTTTAGAGCTTGATGACTGGCTTATCTTAGCAGAACTGCTTGCTTGAGTTGTTTCCTTTTTATTTCCACAAGCTCCCAGTAGCAAGGTAGAAGCCAATACAGTTGCTACCATCAATTTGATATAGGTTTTCTTTTTCATTTTTCTACTCCTTTGTAATATTTTAGAAATATAAAGAAATCTTTTTGTAATGGAATTGTAACATTTAGATTTAAATATGTCAATAATTTATTTAAACTATTTTAAAAATCTCACATAATTTAAACACCTTTACTCCTCCTACTCTTCTATTCGTAATCTAATAGAAAAAACAGAGAAAAATTCCTATTTTGTTTAAAATTTTTTAAATCGCTCTTATTTAATCGCTTACATATTTAGCTGCAAAGGAATATAATAACAGTGAAATAGAATATAGGAAGTGCACTCTTATACTAAATAAGTATTTCAAGTATCTTCCTTGGTTGATTTTGGGAGCAATTGGTTCCTATAAATCCGCAACTCACTATGGCAAAACTTCGTTTGATATCTTCTATCTGACCACAGTCTTTATGATTTTCTATATAGCTTTGTTATTCCTACACGAAAAATATCTCAAGTATCGATACAAAGACTTTTTACTCACATGTTGAGCAATTCTAAGAAAGATAACTATCCCTAAAAACAGTCGCAACAGCAAAGCAAACTAATAAAGGCAAACAAAGAGGTCAGGAACTTTATCCCGACCTCGTTTTTTATTTCAATCGATAGGTTTTTCTTGGTTTCTTTTTAGGCACTCGTTTGAGTCCAACTTCTTCTACATATTCTCCGTATTTTACGAGAAAGTTATTGCTGACGATTGGACGACCGGGGTTGATGAGATTGACCAGTTCAGTCCCTTCATAGACAGTGAACTCCTCCTCCAGCAGATAAAGGAAGGTCGGATTCCAGTCGAGACGGCCTTGGATTCGTTTGATAGACTCTTGAATAATGGCATAATGGTCAAAAGCGAAGGCTTGTTCCTCCAACTCCACTCCCTCTAGGTAGCATTTGCCTGTCTGAAAATCGACATCTACAAAAAACACATCCTTGGCATCGTCTCCTGCTTGAACAAGTTCTAATGCACGACTAGGCAGATAAACCAAGTGGGCAATGGTCAATGTCCAGCCCCGTGGGTCACGGCCGGGAGTCGATACGGTCATCAATTGCTCAATTTTTTCCAAAGGAAGATCGAGATTGACTTCTTCTCTCACCTCACGCTGACAGGCATGCGCAGCATCTTCGCCCTTGTCCATAAATCCTCCAACTAAGGCCAAACAGTTTTGATAAGGGTGAGCCTTGCGGCGAATTAATAAGATCTTGATCTTTCCTTCAACAAAGCAGTAGGCTACCATATCCACCGTCACACTTGGTTTTTCGTATTGAGGGAGTTCCTGCTTGTAGTACCAATCCAAAAACTCCTCCTGACTGGCATGGATTTCAAAATATTCTTTTTCCGTCATCCCTGCTGGAATCATCGTTTCCGTCATTTTACGCCTCCTTACGAACTGCCTTGGTCCATTGGTACCAACCTACTAGACTATTGAGTGTGTAAACCCAGTACATCCCTTGGATGTGGATATTTTCACCCCACCAGAGGTAAATACTAAAGAGATTAGTTGCAATCCAGAAAATCCATTGCTCACGATAGAGACGGGTCATCAAGAGCTGACCGACACCATTGGTCGCATCGGTAACACTATCACGGAAAGGGCGAGCACTATGGATACTTTGATA
This sequence comes from Streptococcus sp. 2100, assembly GCF_013276335.1. Classification (NCBI taxonomy): domain Bacteria; kingdom Bacillati; phylum Bacillota; class Bacilli; order Lactobacillales; family Streptococcaceae; genus Streptococcus; species Streptococcus sp. 2100. The sequence continues at coordinate 23,481 of NZ_VMKV01000022.1, forward strand.
AGCCAAGCCCATACCAATCCAAATGATAGCAGTCAAGGCCAAGTACTTGAGCCAATCAAAAATAGATAATTTCTTAGCTTCAAAATGAGATTCTTCTGCTTTTCCTTGGTCATTAATACGGTTGGACAGCCAAGCATAGAGGCCAATCGGCTGCATGACAAAGAAGTAAACGGTCGTCAAGACTTCGCCATAAAAAGTCGCATCCATGGCCAAAATCAAATAGATAGCAGAGTTAATAGCCCCAAAGAGATAATTGCTTGCACGACCTTCTGCTACCAAGATAACACAGACAATCCCAGTCCAAGATACAAACAAGCTTAACCAATCATGACTATCTATATTTTGAGTGAATTCCAAGATAAAGGGAACACTTGACAAGGCGATGAGATACAACCACTGGAAGAGGCTACGACCGACAAAGAGATCTTTCCAGAGCAAGTGCATGATTCCTGCAAAACCGATTTTGCGAGCTTCTGCATGAACATTTTTAAAGTTTTCGATAAATTGTGTGATTTTTTCAGTTAGTTTTTTCATATGTTTCTCCTAATCTGCTTGGTAAATGGTATCAATAGCCACTTTTGCTGCTTCATAATTTCCTAGATAATCCTCAGCTAGATAAACTAGTGGAATGTTTGCTAAGTAGCGCTCCCTCATCTGGTCCAAATGCTGGGAAAAACTATGACGAATATGGTCTTCTGCCATAGTCATATCTCTAAATCCGTCATTGACATAGGAGCCAATAGGTTGCACAAAGAAAATCAAGTCCCATTTTTCCTTAGCCAAGATCGAGGCAAAGAGATTATCAAAAGTCTCTCCCGATAAGTCCCCTTGATCCTCTGACTCCATGTAATAATCATAGTAGCCCTTGGTTACTAAGGAGTTGGTGTCTGCTATCACCAGTCCCCTATTGGCATTACTGTCAATTAACTTAGAGGTCTGGTCATACTGCCACAACAGGAGATAATAGTAATCCTTTGGAGTCAATTCATCGTCGCGGACATTGTTTTTGATCTGGTACTCACGTGCATATTCCAAGCTGACTGGTGCATCGTAATACCTAGCCAAATCCTTTGCCAGAGTGGTCTTCCCATTGCTAGCACTTCCCATAATCAACACTTTCTTTGTAAACTGACGTCGGAAGGGTTGAGCAATATATTTCCAATATTTGCTTGGGTTTTCTCGAATCATAGTCTCTGAGATACCAAACTTTCTTTCTTGCAAGACAGTCTCAAAGCCACGATTTGATAATTCTTGCTGATAGTCTGCTTCTCCCACAAAGAAGATCAGTTCTTGTTGGGTTTCATCATAAGAAATCTCCGCTAACATTTTGTCCAACCACTCCTGCCAACCCATAGGGTAACGGGGAAGATTGGTCTCATCTAACTTACAAACCGAGGTCAACTCGTCATCACCAAAGGCCTCTCGGATATATCGAAATCTTTTTTGAAGCGTTAAACCTACCTGCTCCCCTCTATCTCCCTCATAGCCTGAAACGACAACCCAGACCTGGTCACACTGCCGCTTGGCTCGCTGGATCAGATCGATATGACCCTGATGAAGCGGAGCAAATGTCCCAAATATCACTGCTGTTTTCTTTTTCATAAACGCATTGCCTTTTTATAGTTTTTGATATTTTTATTATCTATGTTTTTATTATAAACTATATTTTTGTTTTGTCAATAGTTTTTATCATTTTTATAAAAACATTGCGAAAAAGAGAACCAAGTGAAAGTTCTATAATGAAG